>JANQTO010000031.1:0-6475 GCA_030731685.1 Nonlabens sp. | reverse complement strand
CGTGTGTCCACACCATTCTTGAATAGATGCGGAAATTTTAGTAGCATTTACCTTAGTATTCAATGGTAAGAACGTGCTGCTCATCATGCTATACGGATAAATTCCAGTATTAAAATTACGTGTTGCGTTGAGCTTTAAAACAGGAATATTTGAATCTTTTGGTTGGTCAGCCTTTACTTGAGCCTGCGCATCCATAGATTCCGTAACAAAAACCATTACAGCAGTACCATTACGCATTTCACCATATCGTGCTTGTTTTAAATCATAACTAGAAATTTCGGCAGTGCCGGCATACCAGTAATCTTTGAAGGCTTTGGTCAAAGGCCGCGATTCAGCTTTATTTTGCTCGGTTGTTACGGCTTGATTTTGGACCGCAACAGTAGCATTGTTTTCATTACATGCTATAATGGCGAGCAGTGGTAAGAATTTTAAAAGTTTCATCATCGCTATTTTTTTACAAAGATAGCAACCTTGCACGCTACAATATGATAAGCTTTTATTAATACTAGGACGTTAATGAATTACGCTTTCGCGAAAGCAAAACAGAGCAGCACACAGTTTACTTCAACATCTACGCAGGGTTACATTTAAGAGTTTTTAACACGGCTGTGTTAATCTTAGTTAATATTAGGAGTCTTGTAGGAAAATAACGGTAGTTTTACATCCGTTAATTATATGTAGATATTAACATAAAATCATAGAATATTCTAACAATTTAAACTAAAAACTTATGAAAAGTAAAATCTTAACTATTGCAATTGCTGCTTTATTAATCGCAAGCTGTGGTACCATCCAAAACACAAGTGGACAAACCAAAGGAACAGCTATAGGTGCTGCCGGTGGTGCAATCCTAGGAGCTATTATCGGTAATAATGTGGGTGATGGAGATAATCAAACAGAAGGTGTTATAGCAGGAGCCGTTATAGGTGGTATTGCTGGTAATATTATTGGTAGAAGAATGGATAAGCAAGCCGAAGAGATGCGTGCTAATTTACCAGGTGCTAACGTAGAGCGTGTGGGTGAAGGAATCGTCGTAACATTTGACGAAGGAAGCGGAGTGAAATTTGCCACTGCACAATTTACGTTGAATGAATCTTCTAAAATGACCTTGAACAAGCTAACCGACGTTATGTTACAATACCCAGGTGAAGAAGTTATTGTTGCAGGACACACAGATAGTCAAGGTGATGAGGCTAGCAATTTAGAGCTTTCGCGCAAGCGTGCATCAAGTGTACGTGATTACTTAATCGCTCGCAATATCGCAAGTAGCCGTATCGCAATGACCTATAGTGGTGAATCACAACCTAAGGCAACAAACGATACCGCGGCAGGACGTGCACAAAACCGTCGTGTAGAAATAGGAATTGTTGCTAGCGAAGAAATGAGAAAGCAAGCTGAAATGGAAGCAAACAAACAGTAATACTTTCATTTTTGATGAGAAAGCCGCAGTTTCACTGAAACCGCGGCTTTTTTTATACAATTCTGTTTAAAATCTGTCGGGAGTTCAAGCTATCTTTTAGTGACTCACTATCAGCAGAATAAAGCGATTATGATTTAACGTTGTTTTCTTAAAATGTTAGGGCATTACGATTAGAATAAGCGTACTTTTGCAGCCGTTAAAAAATCACTATGAAACGTATCAGTCAGTACAAAAAATTATTCAACGTTGAAAACGCGATAGACCTTAAGGAATTAAAGAAGTCCTACAGAGACCTCGTAAAACAATGGCACCCTGATAAGTTTCAAGAGAATGACGAGCGCAAAGAAGAGGCTGAAGTCATGAGCCGTGAAATTATAGACGGTTATCACTTTTTAGTAAGTATAGCACCAGAGACTAAGGCTGCTAATGCAGAAGCTTACAAGGTGCTCACAAACGACAGCGGTATACTGGATTTCCAGCATAAAGGTCAAGTTCTAGAAATCACCTTTTTAGATGGGTCGGTTTATGAATATTTTGGAGTGTCTAAGCAGTTGTTTCAAAAAATGGTGAACTCGGACAAATATTACCGTTTTGCAAAACGCAATATTTTTGATTCCTTTTTATACCGCAAGGCAAAAAAGGATACTGTTGAAGTATAATCTGATAGCAACGAGTTAAATGGGACAGCGCAAAATTCTCATTGTCCTTTGTTTTTTCTCGGTTTACGTTTTCTGGGGTTCTACCTACTTGTGGAATAAAATTGCGGTTACAGAACTTTCTCCATTTATGTTGGGTTCTATACGTTTTACTACTGCTGGTACTCTAATTTTTATTATCGCAAGATTGTTAGGTTATAGTGTAGCTATAACGCGTAAACAACTTGTTAACGCAGTTATTGCAGGTTTTTTCTTTCTAGCTTACGGTAATGGTGTTTTTGTATGGGCTTTGCGGTACGTGGATACGGGCTTTGCTGCTTTGCTTGCATCGCTACAACCTCTTGCGGTTTTACTCATTATGCGTGTCATACAGCGCAAAGCTATAAAACCTCGAACCATGCTCGGTGTTATCTTAGGGCTTGTGGGTATGTACATACTTATAAGTCAACAACAAATTCTGACTAAAGAGGGAAGCGTTATAGGAATCTTAATGATTATTTCTTGTGTACTTAGCTGGAGTGGTGCTAGCGTTTTCACTGCACAGGCACACATGCACAAGAACTTTTTTATCAATACGGGTTATCAAATGATTTCAGCCGGTATTATTTTGTTTCTTGCTAGTCTAGCTTTTGGGGAGGAATGGAAATCACCGCTAGAGTGGAGTAGTGGAACGTCCTGGTCACTTGTATGTTTGGTGTTGTTCGGGAGTATAGCCGCGTTCACCTCTTTTAATTATCTACTCAAAATCATCTCTACAGAAAAGGTTGCGACATCAGCTTACGTAAATCCGGTGATTGCATTATTTCTAGGATGGTATTTTCTTGATGAAGTAGTTACATTGCAGTCGCTCGTAGCAGCTGTAGTTTTGCTTACTGGAGTGTATTTTATCAATACGCGTAAAGTTCGATAGCTGGTTCACACATTTATCATAGATTTTGGAGTAGAAGTAATCTATTGTCCTTAATTTTACAATAATAAAGCAATCAACATGGGACAGTACATAGACATTATTTTAAAATTAATCGTTTCTTTAAGCATACTCAACGTATGGCTCATACGTGCTAATAAACCATCGGAATATCGCGGTGGTAATGCATCAACTATTAAAGAAGAATTTGCGGCTTATGGCCTTTCTGAAACAACGATGAAGCTTGTAGGTTTTGTAAAATGTGTGCTTGCGTTATTACTACTGGTTTCTATACCTTACCAGCCACTTGAAATATTTGCGGTTGCTGGTATTTGTGCAACCATGCTAGGTGCTATAGGTATGCACTTTAAGATTAACGACGAACCTATGAAGTCCATGCCAGCTGCGGTATTCTTTGTGTTAACGTTGCTGACGCTGTTTATTTAGGAGTACAATCTGGCCTCAACAGGTAGCCCATAAATTCTCTGGCACTTATAACCTTTTATAAAACTCATAACAAAGTATGGCGCACAGTACCATATAAATAAGTGCTGGCGACGCTCTGTAAACATCGTCTTTTATCCTTAGCCTTACGGTGAAACCCAAAAACATCAATAGGGATAGTCCAGCCGCACTAAACAATGCAAGTCTTAAATCCCAAAAAGACAATAATATTCCAGTGGCACCGAGTAATTGCAGAACGCCCGTAATTATACGCTGTTTGGTACTAAGGCCAAACCTTATAAATTCTGAACGCATTTGCTTAGTGAATAAGCAGGTGGTTCCAAAAATCAAAAAGGAAATAACTATAAACCACTGAAGTATTTCAAATAATGTCATGTTATAAAAGTAGTTCTATACAATGGAATTAAGAGCCTGAAGGCCTTTTTTTGTGTTTTTATTATAAGTTGGCCCCAAGTCTTTAACGAGCCTTTAACCCATTACCAGAGTTATCAAAAGTAACTTTACATCAAAAATAAATCATGAGCAACTTAGAGAAATTATTGAGTCCATCTCATTTAAAAAATATATGGCTGTCCAACCGCATGGTTATGGCTCCATTAACTAGGTCCAGAGCAACCGCACAGCACATTCCAACTCCTATAATGGCTGCTTATTATGGCGAGCGTGCTACCGCTGGACTTATTATAACAGAAGGAACCTCGCCATCTGCAAACGGTGTTGGTTATCCACGAATTCCGGGAATTTATAACGATGAGCAAATTGCAACATGGAAAGTCGCGACAGACGCGGTTCATGAAAATGGTGGTAAAATATTTATGCAACTCATGCATACAGGTCGCGTTTCGCACCCAGAAAATATGAGTGATGAAGCGAAAATTCTAGCTCCTAGCGCTATTGCTCCAGCCACAACTAAAATGTATGTAGATGGAAAGGGTGATTTAGAGATTCCACAGCCTACCGCTATGACCATTAAGGACATTGCAACTGTAACAGCCGAGTATGTTCAAGCTGCAAAGAATGCAATCAAAGCGGGATTTGATGGAGTAGAAGTACATAGTGCAAATGGTTATTTGCTGGACCAGTTTATTAATCCGCAATCAAACGAGCGTACCGATAATTATGGCGGGTCTGTTGAGAACCGAAGCAGATTGACGTTAGAAGTTACTAAAGCAATTATCAAAGCCATAGGAGCAGAGCATGTAGGAATACGCTTGTCACCAAATGGAGCAATGAATGACGTAGGGCCGTTTGATGACCAAGAAGAAACGTACAAGTACATTGCAACAGAGTTAGAAAAACTAGGGCTAGCGTATATTCATTTAGTAAATCACGGTTCTATGGGCGCTCCAGCATTACCAGAATCTTTAAGAGCGTTTTTTAGAAAAACATTCTCGGGCACGCTAATTTTAAGTGGTGGATACGATGCATTAAGTGCAGAAAAGGATTTGAACGACGACTTGGGCGATTTGATCGCGTTTGGAAGACCGTTTATCGCAAATCCAGATTTACCGACGCGTTTTAAAGAAGATGCTGAACTCAATGAGCCAAATTCTGATACATTTTACACACCTGGTAAGGAAGGATATATAGACTATCCAAGGCTGCACAAGGTGCAATCGTAAACACAAATTTATGTAATCTAAAAGCGTCCACTTTTTTACAAGTGGACGCTTTTTTTTATAATGACAAAGGCAGCTTAATTTACTGCCTTAAGAGCATCAATGTTTCCGTAGCCAAATTTACTAT
The DNA here is from genome assembly GCA_030731685.1 of Nonlabens sp. GTDB lineage: Bacteria > Bacteroidota > Bacteroidia > Flavobacteriales > Flavobacteriaceae > Nonlabens. Next base: position 1,281 of record JANQTO010000031.1, on the reverse strand, counting down.
TGCGGCTTGGGTAAAACTGTGCAGAGCGTTTTAGTTTGTCGAGCACTTGTTCTCGAGACCATGTAGGGTTTTTACTCCAAACTAATGCTGCTATACCAGCCGTAGTTGCGGTAGCCACTGACGAACCACCTACGTATTTACGGCTACCGCTATTAAAGCCTAGCGTAGGAACAGTACGGCTATCATCACCAGCACGTTGCATAACAATGGTAAAGTCTATCTCGCTACCTTCATGGCATATATCACAACGGTTATATCCATTATCCTTTAGTCCAGTAACCGCAACGGTTTCGCTCATGCTTGCAGGAAAAATAACACCATACCAGCTTGTTAGCGATGTAGAAGTGCCACCGGCGGCAATTATCATTTTGTTTTTTGAATAAGCATACTTCACAGCATCTTTTACATTGCCTATACTCCAAACGTATCCTATAGACATAGAGATAATCTTAACCTGGCTGTTATTACCCAGCTGAACGAGAGCGTTGCTAACGCCTTTACGCTCGTGGTAATCGTTAAGAAGCACATCTTCGGTACCTCTATATGCGATAAGATTTGCATTGTATGCAACTCCTACGGGCATGAAATCGTTGTTGCGCGGTGAGGCGATAGCAGCACCCATGGTTGTACCGTGACCGCAGCGGTCGTTTGGACCGTCAGTTGATGTGGCCCAATACCAATTAGAATCTATAAATGTTCCAAATTTTTGAATACTACGACCTGTAGAATAACCATCGTTAAAGTTGGCACCTAGTAAATTTTGATTTACCGAAATCCCCGTATCTATAAGTCCTACAGTTACCCCAGCGCCTGTGGTTTGTAACCATGCATCGTCTATATTGTGGAGTGCATAGTTCCATGGTCGCCATGCATTTGGTGCAATTACAGTATAATCTGCTGGGTTGATGGTTTGACCGCTTTGGTCGCAACCGGAGCTTGATTTTGGCGCTATGACCGTTGGGTCTATATAATCACCGTAACCTATAGGGTCTAAATATCTAATGTTTGCCGTGTGTTGTAGGGCTGCGATGGTTTCATAATTAGCAACCTTTACATCAATCACGTTGAATAACGGGTCTGCGGTAATGAGTACTTCTTTAGGTTCTAAGCCTTCCTTAGTTGCAACTACAGCTAGCGCGTTATCGCGCGCTGCAACGAGTGCATCGTTCTTATCTACAGCAAAATATTCATCGTCCTGACCGTACCCTAAACTTAAGATACCATCGCCGTGATGAATGGCACTATATAGAACGTTTGTAGGAGCGTGCGTCCAGTCTACAT
>JANQTO010000030.1 GCA_030731685.1 Nonlabens sp. | reverse complement strand
TTGACGAAGCACTTACCGATTGTCCTAGAATCAAAGAAGTGCTTGTTGTGAAACGAACCAATAATGAGGTCTCTATGGTAGAACATCGTGATTTCTGGGTGCAGCCTTTACTCGATGCAGCAAGTACGACCTGCGAGGTGACCGTTATGGATGCTGAGGATATGCTGTTTGTACTTTACACATCTGGTTCCACGGGCAAGCCTAAAGGTATGGTGCATACCACAGCAGGCTACATGGTCTACGCTGCGTTTACCTTTAAAAACGTATTTCAATATAGAGAAAATGACATTTACTGGTGTACTGCAGACATCGGTTGGATAACCGGCCACAGTTATATCGTATATGGACCGCTTGCAAATGGTGCAACCTCGGTGCTTTTTGAAGGCGTGCCATCCTATCCCGACTATGGCAGATTTTGGGATGTAGTGGACAAGCATAAAATCACGCAATTTTATACGGCGCCTACTGCCATACGAGCGCTGGCAAAAGAAAGCTTATCCTTTGTAGACAATCATGATTTAAGTACGCTTAAGGTGCTAGGAACCGTAGGAGAACCCATTAATGAAGAAGCGTGGCACTGGTACAACAATCACGTAGGCAAGAAAAAAAGTCCTGTGGTAGACTCATGGTTTCAAACAGAAACTGGTGGTATTATGATAGCACCCATACCCTATGTGACGCCTACGATTCCTACATATGCGACCTTGCCCATGCCAGGAATTCAGCTAGCGCTTGTAGATGAGCAAGGTAATGAGCTCAAAGGCAATCAGGTAGAAGGTAGGTTGTTTATTAAATTCCCATGGCCGTCCATGGCTCGTACCATTTATGGAAATCATGAACGCTACCGCGAGACCTATTTCAGTACTCAAGAAAATATGTACTTCACAGGTGACGGCGCACTGCGAGATGCCGTAGGGTATTACCGCATTACAGGTCGGGTAGACGACGTGATTATCGTTAGTGGTCATAATCTTGGAACAGCACCTATAGAAGATGCGATAAACGAGCATCCAGCAGTTGCCGAAAGTGCCATCGTAGGTTTCCCACACGACATTAAAGGCAACGCGTTGTACGGATTCATCACGCTTAAGGAAACTGGCGAAAGCCGTAACCACGACAATCTGCGTAAAGAAATCAACGAACTCATCACTGACAAAATAGGCGGCATTTCTAAACTCGATAAAATCCAATTTACAAATGGTCTACCCAAAACACGCAGTGGTAAAATCATGCGTCGCATTCTAAGAAAAATTGCCTGTAAAGAAACCGATAATCTAGGTGATATAAGCACCCTATTAAATCCTGAAGTGGTTCAGGATGTTATGGATAATGCGCTGGATTAGAATTTTTGTTAATTGACAGGATGACTTTAAAATAGTTCGCTTTCGCGAAAGCGAACTATTAAAACTAAAATGAATACTTATGAAAATATCCAACTTTGCCAAGCTATCAGTTCTACTAGTAATACTTACCGCTTGCAACCCGAAAGCACCAGAAAAACAATCAGAATCTGACGAGCAAGCGATTGCCGCTGTAGAAGAAGTGGTACAAAAAATCTTTGATGAGGTTTGGGCAGGTTATGATGAAACGGCCGTCACAAAATATCAAAC
>JANQTO010000029.1:3427-8042 GCA_030731685.1 Nonlabens sp. | reverse complement strand
AAAATAAAATCATTTCGCCTAAAATGTGATATCACTAACGTTCTGAAGCATATTCGCAAAGATTCTAGTTAATCCTGTGTTAAGTTGTAAGAAATATCCTAGCGATGTGATATATTTAACCGTTAGAATTAACATTAACCTAAAACCATTACATTATGAAAATGACATTGAAATTAGGTGCAATCGCACTTTTTACCGCAATTAGCTTTGCTTCTTGTAGAGACGCAGAGGAAAAAGAAGAACCTGCAGAGGACCAAGCGCAAGAAATGATTGACAACGCAGATGAAGTTAAAATCAAAGAAGACAAAGTTAAAATAGAAAACGCCGACGGCTCTGAAACTAAAATCAAGTATGATGAGAATGGGAACGTAGAGAAAATAAAAACTGACGATTAATACAATTGTAGTTTCACACATGGAGCCGTTTGGATATATTCAAGCGGCTTTTTCATTTATAACTTATTTCTCGCATAAGTTATCATTTACGTGGCTATTGTTAATAGCGCGTTACAGTGTGTTAACGTATTGCAAATTGGGATTATATTTAAAAGTCAAAGTCGCTATGTCCTGTACCTTAGTGGAAATATTAAATAACATACCATCATGGAAACTACAAGAGAAGAAGCAAACCAAATACAACACGACGAAACCGTTTCAAGCTTACAGGAGCTATTAAAAATCAACTACGATTCTAGAGAGGGCTTCAAGCAAGTAATGCTAAAATCTGAAAACCCGGCACTTACTAATTACTTGAAAGAACGCGCCGCCCTACACAGTGCTTTTGCCACAGAGCTCAGCAATGTATTAATTAGTTTGAATGAAACTCCTGCAGAAAGTGGTACAACACCAGGAGCAATACACAGAACGTGGATAGATATTAAAACGACATTCACCGGGAACGATGCAGAAAGTATTTTAGAAGAATGTATACGCGGTGAAAAATCTATTGTAGAAGACTACAAGACCACATTAAAAGACAAAATATTTGCACCTGATATTACAGCCTTGCTTACAAATCAACTAGGATATATATCAAGCACTCTAACAGAAGTAAAGTCTCTTGAAAACCTAACGGACTAATTGCTCAACCATTTTTTGGCAATTATACCTAGAAGCCCTCTTTCCCTAAATGAGGGCTTCTTTAATTACATACATTTTCTAAACACATATTAAAGTACATATCGTCAAAAAATGGGCATAAAAAAACTACATGAAAACATCATGTAGTTTTTAGCTTTTTATTGTTTGCAATTAAGATTGGTCTTGCACACCGTCACGAGGTTGATGATGCTCCTTCTTATCCTTTACTTGATGGTTGATTTTCTTACCATGCGTGGCCTCTAAGTTAATAGCCTGTTCTTTTTTGCTGGTTTTGTCTGGATTTGTTTCGTTTGTGCTCATGATATTTTTTATTAAATATACAGAATTATAACCTCGACAACAAGCCGTTTAACAACACTTTAAGAGCTTTGACTCTAATCTCACCACCTCAAAAGTTATTATTAATTTGTGCAGTAATGCGATTCAGTAGATATTAAATTATGCGCCTTACTTGAATCATGCGAGGGCAGCAAAGTAAAATGTCATCAACGAAACAGGCAATTGTCAAAAATAGTGGAGTCATTTGTTATTTGCATGCATTAAATTTAGCTTTGCCCGAAATATATTCATGAAAATATAACCATCCATTGGCTCTTATTTTAGAAATCACCTATACTTCTGAAGTTTAGTAAATGACTTTTAATCAGTCAACTATGTAGTATACATTAAATTACAGCAATCAAAAAAAATTAATTATGAACTATTTGAAATGGACACTGTGCCTTCTCTTAGTACCTTTAAGCATGAGCGCACAAGGACCAGATGAAGACCAGCTGGGCGCTTGGTACATGTATTTCTACAATACACAATTTAAAGATTCAAACTGGGGTGTGCAAGGTGATTTCCAGTATCGAGATTGGCGCGGCCTGGGCGATAGAGAGCAATTATTACTGCGCTCAGGACTCACGTACACTCCTAAGGAATCTGGCGTGAAACTTACCGCAGGGTATGCGCACATATCTACCGGAGCTTATGGAACAGACAGCGATGCATTGAATATAGAAAACCGATTGTATCAAGAAGCCATGTTCGGCCGTACATTGTTTGGTAGGCTATTGCTTACACACCGTTTTAGGTTTGAGCAGCGCTTTGTAGAAAATCAGGATTTTAGAACACGTTACCGCTACAATTTATTTGTAAATGTGCCGCTCAACAATAAAACACTGGTAAAAAACACCTATTATGTCGCGTTCTATAACGAGCTTTTCATTAACGGTGAGCGCAACATAGGCGACGGTCGCAGCGTAGAAATCTTTGACCGTAACCGCACCTATTTAGGTATGGGCTATGCACTCAACGACAACATACGCCTGCAACTAGGCTGGATGAAACAAACGACAGACAACCTTGCCAAAGACCAGTTGCAGTTTAGCATGCACCACACATTCTAGAATATTTCTAAATATGCGACACACTAAACCCTTCCGTAAAGAAGGGTTTTTTTGTTGCTGTTTGTTTGTGGCTATTACGCTTTCGCGAAAGCGTAATCACGACCGCACTAATGCTACTTATTCTAGGACTATGATTTCAAACCATCAAATCGCTCTTTCATGGTCGGGTTCCCATGGGTAAGTTTTTTAATGGTTAGGTCGTCTGTTTTGTTATTTGCTAGGCGTAAGTTATTTACAGAGGACAGCAGTGCGTCTTTGGTCTTTTGAAGGTGCGACATGGTTTTGTCAATCTCGTCTATTGCCGTTTTAAACTGGCGGCTTGCGAGGTCATAATTTCTGGCAAAACCAGCTTTGAAGTCATTTATTTTATCCTCAAAATTAGTAATATCTATGTTTTGGTTTCTGATTACATTGAGCTCAGCCTTATACTGTAACGACTTCATACCAGCATTTCTAAGCAAGGTGATAATAGGAATAAAAAATTGTGGTCTTACAACAAACATTTTGTCAAACTTATAGGAAACATCTACAATACCAGCGTTGTACAGCTCGCTGTCTGCCTCAAGTAATGAAACTAGCACCGCATATTCGCAGCCCTTATCGTTGCGGTCTTTGTCGAGTTTTGCAAAAAAGTCCTCATTTTTCTTTTTGGTTGCCGTGTGGTCGTTTTCGTTTTTCATCTCAAACATAATGGAGATAATTTCATTGCCCTCAGCATCCAGTTCCTTATAAATATAATCGCCTTTTGTGCCTTTACTAGCGTCATTATCTTTTTCAAAATGCGCATTTTGAAACGCTGTCGCACGCAACTGGTTAAAGGAGTTCTCACAATGCTGCTCTAGCGTCTCGCCTATCATTTTTGTAGACAGCTTTTGCTTATAATCCTTCAAGCGTTCTATTTCTTCTTCCTTAAGCTTAAGCGCCTCTTCTTTATAGGTCAACTTATTATAAAACTGCTCGCTTAATGATTTTTGCGCTAGGGCGTTTTCTGTATCCTTATTTCTAAGGTCGTTAAGTAGCTGGTCACGTTCTTTTTCTAAAATACTTGTGGCTTTTGCAAGCTCTAACTGCTTTTGTACTTGTGCACTTTCTACCTGCGATTGTAGTTGTCGTATGCGCTCTTCTTTCTTAGCAACCTCATCCATGAGCGCTTCCCTGCTTTTAAGTTTGAGGTCACTCAGTTCCCGGTCTTTATCTGCTAACTGTTTTTGGAGTACGCTTTCCTTTTCGGCGATTTGCTTTTGTAGTGTGCTTTCTATCTTTGCAATCGCCAGGGCTACGGCATTTTCTTTTTCTTTTTCAGCACTGTCCAGACGATTTTTTAACTCCTCATTGAACTGCTGGTCGCGTACTTGCTTTACAATGTCCGTGTAGACGCTTTCGTCTACCTTAAATACTTCTTTACAGTTGGGACATTTTACGTTTGTATCGTTACTCATTAATCATTTATTTAGTATAAAAATATTCCTGCAGCTTGCTAGCGGCTATAATCGCAAGTTACTAATCAGGCTCTACCCATACAACGTGTATCAGTGCCAAGCTAGCGCTCTACCGTTGTAATCAATATACGCTTTAGGCGACGTTGGGAAGTTCAAACTTTTTATTTCCTAGGTTTTAAAGCAATTCAAAGAGGTAATATGATGACCAAAATGAGATTCCATTTGAAATTTAAAAGTACGTATAAAATGATTCTTAGCACCTTAAATACCAGAGAACAGATAAAGGAAATTAAGTAGTAAACGAGTCTAAAAAAAGAAGGTATAAAAATATACAATTATAGAAATCACATCTACATATGCTTCGTTATCCCTTCTATTATTTTGAAAATATCACTATTCCTATCTACAGAAAGTGCAGATACTTCACCAATATATTCCTTAAAATCGTTTAGAACGTCCTCACTATTAAAAACGTTAAACCCACTATAATATCCGTCAAAACTACGATTGTCTGATATTGCGTTTGAGAGAACAATAAGATGAGTGTGTCTTAAATCATTAGAAATGCGCTCATAGGTTTCCTTAATATCCGCGTCAGTTCCTTCGAGTAGTTGAACAAAAACATTGTTATTATATAGTAAGAAACCCGTAATATCGTTTTCACCATTTTTAACCTGTGCATGTT
>JANQTO010000029.1:0-3417 GCA_030731685.1 Nonlabens sp. | reverse complement strand
ATGCTGCGACGGGCTGCTTATGTAAAGTAGCGACTTTATCATGCTACAAGAGCGATTTTCAACGATTGAATTTTTTAAATGCCCAGTAAAGATAGTCTGTTTACAGGCGTTTTGAGTATTTAATTACTCTCAATGAAAACACCTCGCAAGATTGAAGGTTGTATATGTTCAGTAATACAATTTTAATATCTCATCAAAACTCTTAATTGGCCTAAATAAAAAAAGCCCCTCATTACTGAAGAACTTTTTTTGTGCGGATGACAGGAATCGAACCTGCACGCCGTGAAGCACTAGATCCTAAGTCTAGCATGTCTACCAGTTCCATCACATCCGCGATACTGATATCCCTATTTGGGACGGCAAATATACATACTTTTCTATTATTACAAATTCTTTCAGAAAATAAAATGCATTCCTTTCTTATCTTTACCTCAAAACCCTGTTTAATGAATACCAAACCCTACGTAGAACAACACAAAGACCGCTTTATAAATGAGCTCATAGAGCTACTAAAAATACCATCTATAAGCGCAGACAAAGCTTATAAAGATGATGTCATCAAGACCAGTGAAGTCATTAAAACTTCGCTGGAAAAGGCAGGCTGCGACCACGTAGAAATATGTGAAACACCTGGTTATCCTATCGTCTACGGCGAGAAAATCATAGACCCTAACTTGCCTACCGTACTCGTTTATGGACACTATGACGTACAACCACCAGATCCCGTAAATCTCTGGGACAGCCCACCATTTGAACCTGTAATTAAAAAAACAGACCTGCATCCCGACGGCGCCATTTTTGCCCGCGGTGCCTGCGACGATAAAGGTCAAATGTACATGCACGTGAAGGCCATGGAATATATGACCGCAAACAACGAACTGCCATGTAACATAAAGTTCATGATAGAAGGTGAAGAAGAAGTAGGCAGTGAGTCCCTAGGCTGGTTTCTAGAGCGTAACCGCGAGAAACTTGCAAACGATGTCATTCTTATTTCAGACACTGGCATGATTGCGCCAGACGTACCCAGTATCACTACAGGACTACGAGGGCTGAGTTATGTAGAGGTAGAAGTTACTGGACCTAACCGCGATTTACACTCGGGTCTTTACGGCGGTGCTGTGGCAAATCCGATTAACATTTTGTGCCAAATGATTGCACAATTGCACGACGAGAATAATCACATTACTATTCCAGGCTTTTACGATAAAGTAGAAGAATTAAGCAAAGAGGAACGCGATGAAATGGCCAAAGCTCCCTTCTCGCAAGTAGCTTACAACAAAGCCCTAAACATAGCCAGCGAACATGGCGAGAAAGGCTACACCACAAACGAACGCAACAGCATCAGGCCTACGCTTGACGTAAACGGTATTTGGGGTGGCTATACGGGTGAAGGCGCAAAAACCGTCATCGCAAGTAAAGCGTATGCAAAAATTTCCATGCGACTCGTTCCAGACCAGAATTGGCATGAGATAACAGAACTCTTCCAAAAGCACTTTGAAAGCCTCGCGCCACCTAGCGTGACCGTAAAGGTTAAACCACACCACGGCGGTACCGCTTACGTGACACCTATTGATTCTCTAGGATACAAAGCGGCAAGTGCAGCTTATGAAGAAACCTTTGGCAAAACACCTATACCGCAACGTAGCGGCGGTTCCATTCCTATTGTTGCCCTATTTGAAAAAGAACTCCATTCTAAATCTATCCTCATGGGATTTGGCCTTGATAGCGATGCCATTCACTCTCCTAACGAGCATTTTGGTATTTGGAATTACTTAAAGGGTATTGAGACGATTCCTTATTTCTACAAACATTTCACGGAGATGAGCAAATAGTGGTGAGCTGTGAGCAAAATGCAAAAAATCCCATTCAGTTTGAGTGGGATTTTTTTGTGTTCGCTTTCGCGAAAGCGTAATTATTACAAACCCAGATGCAATAAAATAAAATTTAAACCATACATCTAAACTTGAACACACAGCTCAAAAACGCAAAGAATAAAACGGCATGTAACTTGTAACTAAGCCTGTGTTCAAACTTTCATAACACTGACTGTAACAAACTGAACAAAAACGCGTTAATTAACATACACAACACAACTACATGCAACACTTTTTTATATTCTGCAGCGGTGCAGACCCTACCTTACTTGCAAAATGCAGCGCAGGCGAGCGTACTAAATATGCTGGTATAGGCGCGACCGTTTTCTTTACGGCACTTATGGCATTTTTTGCAGCCAGCTATGCCTTATTCACGGTTTTTGACAACTATTACACAGCAACTTTTTTCGGCTTTGTATGGGGCTTACTCATCTTTAATCTAGATCGATACATCGTTTCAACCATTAAGAAAAACGGGAAGCCGTTCAGCGAGTTTGGTCAGGCGTTGCCACGTTTAGTACTTGCCATTATTATCGCCGTGGTTATTTCCAAGCCACTTGAATTGAAGATTTTTGAGAAAGAAATTAATCAAGTGTTGCAAGAAGAACGCAATGCTATGCTTTTAAAAGACCAAGAGCAAGTAGCTGCGCTGTATGCTGGTGATGTTTCCGCTTTCGCGAAAGCTAAAAAAGAACTTCAAGACGCCATCACCACCAAAGAAACCGAAGTAAACGCACTCTACACAACCTACATCACCGAGGCCGAAGGAACCTCGGGCACAAATAAACTGGGCAAAGGACCGGTCTACAAAGAAAAACGAGAGAAGCACGACGCTGCACTAGCCGAGCTCGCAGCGCTCAAAGAAACAAACACGGCAAAAATAGCCGACTTAGAAGCGCAGGAAAAAGTCCTTAAGGCAACCGAAGCCACACAAATCGCAGCAAACAAACCAGTAATCGCAAACATGGACGGGCTCATGGCACGTATCAAAGCATTAAACAAGCTACCGTTTATTACCAGCTTTTTTATCTTTTTGCTATTTCTGGCCATAGAAACATCACCCATCATTGCAAAACTACTTGCGCCTCGTGGCGAGTACGATTTTAAGTTTGCAGAGCATGAAGACCTCGTAAAAAACTGGGTGCTGCAGCAAAAACAGCAGCAAGAACTCATTCTAACCACAGACCAGCAGGTAAATAACCGCGTCTACGGTGACATTGCCGAGGAAGATGCCCTTTACGACTACAAAAAGAAAATGGCTCGCGAGCTTATGAAACAGCAAGCCGACGCGTTCTACGAAAAGCAAAAGGGAATTTTAGGATAACGCATTGACGATTGCTGATTGCTGATTGAAATCACAAATTCCAAGCTCCAAATCATAAATTCCAAATCACAACCGTAAAAGTCAAAGTTTTTGAGGTGGAAAACACTTGCCTTTTCGTTTACTAGAACAGTTTCTTCCCTTCGGGAAGACGGAAGATGGGAAACCATCAAAACTACAAATTTTATAAAAACGGCCATTCATAGGTGCGGACTTAAGTCC
>JANQTO010000028.1 GCA_030731685.1 Nonlabens sp. | reverse complement strand
GCCTACTATTGGAACGAGCTTCATAAGTGTTTGCGCGTTTATGTTCAACTGAAAAAATTGTGTCCTACACTGGACAGTTTAAACATAGGTGGCGGTTTTCCTATTAAGAACTCATTACAATTTGATTTTGATTACCAGTTCATGATTAACGAAATCGTATCGCAGATAAAATCTGTTTGTGACGAGGCTGGTGTGGATGTGCCTAATATTTTTACGGAATTTGGTTCCTTTACCGTAGGCGAAAGCGGTGGCGCTATCTATAAAATCCTTTATCAAAAGCAACAAAACGACCGTGAAAAGTGGAACATGATAAACAGCAGTTTTATCACCACCCTACCCGATTCATGGGCCATAAGCAAGCGCTTTATCATGCTAGCAATAAATCGCTGGAACGATGAATATGAGCGTGTGCTACTAGGTGGTCTTACCTGTGACTCTGACGATTACTATAACAGTGAGCAAAACGTAAATGCCATTTACCTGCCTAAATACAACAAGGACAAACCCTTATATATAGGCTTTTTCAATACAGGCGCTTATCAAGAAAGCATAGGTGGTTATGGTGGCATACAGCACTGTTTGATACCATCGCCTAAACATATTTTAATAGACCGCAATGAGGACGGAGAACTAGTAACATCGGTCTTTAACGAGCAGCAAACATCTGACCAAATGCTTAGCATTTTGGGTTACTAATATTTTGTATTTTCAAACTTTTTAAATTACTTACTTAATTTATTTCTCATGAGCAACTCAAACTACGCTGGTATAGAAGATGAATATGCAGGCATAGACAAAGCGTCCATCGTTTTAATTCCTGTTCCCTATGATGGAACAAGCACCTGGCAAAAAGGCGCCGACAAAGGCCCAGAAGCATTTTTAGACGCAAGTCGCAACATGGAACTCTATGACATAGAGACAGACACTGAGGTTTATCACCACGGTGTTTTTCTAGCAGATGCAGTTACCGAGAACAGCTCACCAGAAGCTATGGTTGACGCCGTTTATGAAGCGACCAAAAAATATATTAAGAAAAATAAGTTTGTCACCCTTTTCGGTGGTGAGCACAGCATTTCTATAGGTAGCATCAGAGCTTTCAACGATATGTTTGAAAACCTAAGTGTGTTACAAATAGATGCTCATGCCGACCTTAGAAAAGAATATGACGGTTCTACCTGCAACCATGCGTGTGCCGTTTATGAGGCTAGCCAAAAGGCAAATCTTGTTCAGGTTGGAATCCGCTCCATGGATAGCATCGAAGTAGGTGTTAATGACGAGGAGAAAATTTTCTATGCGCACGAGATGGCGCAAAACGATTACTGGCAAGAAAGCGCAACAGAGGCGCTAGGCGATAACGTATTCATTACCATTGATTTGGATGCTTTTGACCCATCTATTTTACCATCTACGGGTACGCCAGAACCAGGCGGGCTGTTTTGGTACGAGACTTTGGATTTCTTGAAAATGGTCTTTAAGGAAAAAAACGTCGTAGGTTTTGACATTGTAGAATTGTGTCCTAACCCTAACGAGCGTTCTTCAGATTTCCTTGCTGCAAAGTTGTACTACAAAATGTTGAGCTATAAATTGAAGGATATTGCTTTAGAAGGAGACGAAGGC
>JANQTO010000027.1 GCA_030731685.1 Nonlabens sp. | reverse complement strand
TTCGGCATGTGCTTGATTAAAACCTTCGTCATGCTTCACCGGTCTATCGTCATAAAGCGGTACGGTTTTGTCGCCTGCAACTTCCTTGATGTATTGCAGGTTCCATTTTTCATATGCCGGCCAGTCTTGCGTAAGTCGCTCTATAACCACAGGCTTTTGTGGCTTGAGGTAGTTCTTTACAAAGTCGGCCGTAGAGATGGTAGATACTCTAGGAATTTGTTTGAGGTTTAATGACATACTAGCAACTACGTTTTTTATCTCTGCAGAGATACGTAAGTGTTATACTTTGAGTTTTTTGGCGGCGGCTTTTGCCTGCTCGTTACGCTCTATTTTATGCTCAGGACGCGTCCATTTAGGTTTCTCGCCTTCGTCTTTATATTTAGAGTATTGTGCTTCTACACTTTCTGGTTGTGACTTTTTCACAAAGGGTTTCATAGGTTCCAATCCTAGCAACTTAAACATTTCCATGTCTTCGTTCACATCAGGATTAGGTGTGGTAAGCAATTTATCTCCTGCAAAAATAGAATTTGCACCAGCAAAGAAACACATTGCCTGCCCTTCTCTACTCATTTGCGTGCGTCCTGCACTTAACCTTACTTGGGTTTGTGGCATAACGATTCTGGTCGTGGCTACCATACGTATCATATCCCAAATGGATACAGGTTGTTGCTCTTCTAGAGGAGTTCCCTCAACTGCAACAAGGGCATTAATAGGAGTACTCTCTGGTTGCGGGCTTAAACTTGCAAGTGCCACGAGCATACCAGCACGATCCTCATCGCTCTCGCCCATTCCTATAATACCACCACTACAAACCGTTACGTTTGTCTTGCGTACATTATCTATCGTGTCTAAACGGTCTTGATAACCACGGGTAGAAATAACTTCTTTGTAATATTCTTCACTGCTGTCTAGGTTGTGATTGTAAGCATACAGCCCAGCTTCAGCCAGCCTATGCGCTTGATTTTCTGTAATCATACCTAGTGTGCAGCACACTTCCATATCTAGTTTGTTGATGGTGCGTACCATTTCAAGCACTTGGTCAAATTCTGGACCATCCTTAACGTTTCTCCATGCCGCACCCATGCAAACACGGGAACTACCACTTGATTTTGCACGCAACGCTTGAGCCTTTACTTGCTGTACGCTCATCAGGTCATTACCTTCTACGTTTGTATGGTAACGAGCTGCTTGTGGGCAATAGCCACAATCCTCAGGACAACCGCCGGTTTTAATAGACAGTAAGGTAGATACTTGTACCTGATTTGCATTATGTTGTGCTCTATGTATAGTGGCAGCTTCATAAAGCAAATCCATTAATGGCTTATTGTAAATATCCAGAATCTCTTCCTTAGTCCAGTCGTGTCTCATAGTGTGGAATGTATAAAGTAGTAAATGTAAAAAAGCTGAAGCTCATATCAGCGTTAGATGCTATAAATTTCTTAGAGCTTTTCTAACAATAAGCTTACTGCGTTGCCCCCAAAACCAGTTGCGTTTATTAAAATACGTTTTGGTTTGCGGCTAGGAATCTCCTGTTTTAGATAAGGGATTTCAGGGTAATTGCCTGATTCTAGCATCCATGCACCCATGGCAAGACTTACTGCACCGCTAGCACCTAGAGAGTGTCCTAGCTGCCATTTATTGTTGCAAAGAAATGGAATCTTTTCTCCGAATAAAGTTTGTAGTGCATTCATTTCTGCCCTGTCCCCATTTAGTGTTCCTGGAGCATGGGTTATAACTGCATCTATGGTTGAAACATCTATGTTTTCCAAACAGCTTTGCATGGAATCCAGTAAACAGTCACCGGCTTCGGTTACACTAGTGGCTGTCGATATGGTCTCGATGGCAGTTCCATAACTCGTAATAGCTAACTGCGAATGGGCGGTTTTATTCCTAGAAAGTACAAAAAGTGCGGCTGCCTCGCCCAACACCATCGTATTATTTTGTTTATCCATGTCTAGTGCACGGCAAGGAAATATCGCGTTTTCTGTAGGGGTTATTTTCAAAGCATTCATTTGCGCTATGGTAAATGGTGTAAGCGGCGTCTCCACGCCACCAGCAATGAAAGTACTTGCCATACCACTTTCCAACCATGCTATTGCGTTTAGTATCGCATGAGAAGCTGTCGCACAAGTTATGGAGTGCGAAAATGCAACCCCGTTAATGCCCAAATCCTGTGCAACCCAGCTCGATATATTCCCTAACGTGGTTAAGGGAGATGTTTGAGGTTTAAGTGTTCCGCTTTCGCGAAAGCGTTCATAACTATCTTCCCATACATGAGTAGCACCGCGACTGGAACCTATATTCACTGCTGCTTTATGGTCATTAATAAAGAGTAATCTAGCTGTTTTTATCGCGAGCAGCGTAGATTTATCGAGATTTTTATATTTTTTGTTTTCTTTTCTTATAGCAAGAAACTCCTCTTCTATTGATTTAGAAAAAGCTGCAAAAAAATTACCTGAGTCATTCTTAATGCACGATTTATTACTCAAAAAACCAGCATCACCCAATGGTGTCACGCTCGCATAATCCTGAATGTAAATAGGGTTTTTCAATGGTATATTTAATGATACAAAAATGCAACGAACATAAACAGTGACCTATTTTTCATAGTAATAATTTACAGTTAAGAATAATCACTATTGCTACCAGAACTGAGTGCTTAAATTAACGATATCGCATAAGTAATACGTTTAATCGTTTTTCTTATTACCTACCATAAATATTAACAGTTAAGTCGTTGTAGTTAACGTATTTAGAAATAGATTTAACCAACTTTTAAACTTATATATGATGAAAAAAATTACTCTTGATTTTATGAAGTTCTCACTTCTTGCATTCTTATGCATATTGGGAACAGATGTTATTGCACAAAGCCAATTCAATCCTGTGATAAGTGGTGGTAGCACCTCTGGCTTGGGTAGGGCACCGCAAGGGTCACATCGCTATACACGCACCCATTTTATTGTAACCGCAGCCGAAATGACCGCAGGTGGTTTTGTTAGTGGTGATGTAGTTAACGGTCTAGGATTCAGTTATACAGGAACACCTCAAAGTACGGCTACACCCGGAAATTTAGCTATCTACCTAGAAAACACTTCAGACGCTAGCAATGTAAAGTCACTGACTTGGGCAACTGCAATTGCCTCTATGACACAAGTGAGCAATGGACCCGTTACAATTCCTGCTGCCATTGGTGATCTTAACATCAATTTTGTAAATGGTTCAGCTTTTACGTGGAACGGTGGTAATCTATACGTTGCTTTTGAATATCAAAACATAAACAATCCTTTATCTACTGCAAACACTTCATTATGTGACAACCAGCCAGTAGGTGGCGCCCCAGGTACAGCTACTGTCTCATCTACCACGGCAACAGCACCTACTGCAGCAATGACGCGTTCATCTTTCAGACCGCAAGTTAGACTTGCGTTTCCTGTTGCTTGTGCAAGACCGACAAATTTGGGTGCTAGCGGTGCGACTCCTACGAGTGTAAATTTGACATGGAATTCTAGCACTGGCGGTACAGGTATAGAACTAGAATACGGCGCTCAAGGATTTACTTTAGGTTCAGGTACTCCAGTCAGTGGCCCATCTGTAACTTCACCGTATACTGTAACTGGTCTAAGCGCAAACACAGTCTACGATTATTACGTGCGTACAGTTTGTGGCGGCTCCGTAAGCAACTGGAATGGCCCATTTACATTTACGAGTTTATTCCAACCTAGTGCAACACCTTATAATACAAGTTTTGAAAATACGGAATTTCCATATTTTGGTTGGGTCGTAGAGCGTGATCCTGCGGGAACAGTTGGTAATTTTTGGCAATCTGTTAACCTAGGTGCTGGACCTCCAGCTGCTCAAGACGGTTTATTTGTTGCACGCGTAGGTGCTGGAGTTACTACAGCTGCAGGAAATGACTGGATTATTTCTAGAGGTGTGAACCTGACTGCAGGTGCTACTGCAACTATTACTTTATATGTAGTAGTTGTACAAAATGGAAGTACCACGCCTGCAAGCTATAAATTGACCGTAGGAAATGGTCAAAATGTAGCAGCTCAAACGACTACAATAGTTACTGCACCTACCTTTTCAAACACTACATTTGAATTGAGAACGCATACCTATACCGTTCCAACGACTGGAGTTTATTATTTTGGAATACAAAGTGCTATACCAGTTAATAGTGCTGGAAGTGTTTTTATGGCTGTAGACAACTTTACGGTAACTCAAACTCTATCAGTAGATACTGTAGATGCTAATAATTTTGTAATCTATCCCAACCCTGCTAACGATATTGTGGTAGTAAATAGTAGCAATTACACCTTCAATAACATTGCTGTAGTAGACTTGAACGGCCGCGTTGTTAAAGAAGTTTCTTATGACAATACATCACAAGCAAACCTAGATGTTGCTAGTCTCTCAGCTGGCGTTTATTTCTTGAATATTAGTTCTAACGAAGGTATTGTAAACAAAAAGATAATTAAAAACTAGGCAAACTCAACATTGCCTAATACAGAAGGGTCACCTAGCGGTGACCTTTTTTTGTTGTTATAAAATTGCAAAGAGAATAATTAAAACTCTCGTCTATGTAAGAATATCGCAGTCTAAAAAACAGAACATAGTATCATAAAGCATGTCTAACTCTGCGCTTGTAGTTGTAAACGGTGGCACTATATAAATGGTATTGCCTAACGGCCTCAAAAACACTCCTCGTTCCCAAAACCAATTAAATATGACGTTGCGCATATTTCCATATCGCTCCATGGTAGTATCTATATCAATCGCCAGAATAATCCCTCGAGTGCGCACGGCCGCTACGTTCTTATGAGCTTTGAATGAACCTACGATATTTTCATGGCTATTAGCTATTCTATCGATTTGCTGCTGGATGTAAGGACTAACTAATAAATCTATAGCAGCACTCGCCACAGCACACCCCAGTGGGTTCCCACTATAGGTATGTCCATGAAAAAAACCAGCTGCGAGTTCATCTTTATAAAAAGCATCGTAAACTTCTTGAGTAGTGCTGGTAATAGCCATAGGCATGATACCGCCAGTTAAAGCCTTAGATAAACACATGATATCTGGTTTGTTTAAAATCTGGTCGCTGGCAAACAGCGTTCCTGTTTTACCAAAGCCAGTCATCACCTCATCGGCAATATTGAGAACGCCATTTAGTTTAAAGATACGCAGTAGCTGGCACAACGCGGTCGCATCATTAAGCTGCATGGCAGCTGCGCCTTGCACTAATGGTTCATAAATAAAAGCCGCTACCTTATTTTCTTTTAATATGTCAACTACTTGTGCTAGTAATGATTCTATATTATCTGACGTGGGCGCAGGAATACGCAGCACTTCCATGAGCAAATCTTCAAATGGGCCGTTATAAACCGATAACCCAGAAACGCTCATCGCTCCAAAAGTATCACCGTGAAAACCATTTTCTAGAGCAATAATAACATGACGCTTTTCTCCACGATTAAAATGATACTGAAAAGCCATCTTAACGGCTATTTCAACGCTCGTAGAACCATTTTCAGAGTAGAATACTTTTGCCTGATTGTATGGTAAGATACCAATCAGTTTCTTGGCAAGAACTGTTGCAGGCTCGTGCGTCATTCCTGCAAAAACAACATGATGCAGCTTGTCAACCTGCTTTTTTATAGCATCGGTTAGCACCTCATTTGTATGTCCATAACTGCAGGTGTACCAGCTAGAGATAGCATCAAAATAGGGTTTGCCCTGAAAATCATAGAGGTAATTTCCCGCCGCACTTGCAATCGCCTTGGGAACCATCGCCGTTTTGTGTTGCGTTAATGGGTGCCATATATATTGTGCATCATCTTCTAATAATTCCTGTTCTATCATAAAGCCAGTAATTTATCACGCATTATTGCAGCGTATCTTGAAATAACGTGACTATTCATGTTTGTTTCTTTTTCTAATTGACCCAGTGTCGGGATTCCAGTCATCGCTTCTATAACCTCTATTGTACCGTCTAATGTCACTTGATTATAAATAATTCCTGCACAAGTAAGCCCTTTATTTTTAAGAACCTCTAACGATAAAAGCGTATGATTTATACTTCCCAAATAACCAGCACTCACCAGTATTATCTTATCGGTAGGAGCAATTAAATCCATGATTGTATGCTTATTATTTATAGGAACTAATAACCCACCAGCGCCTTCTATGACAAGACTATTTGTAGTTTCAGGTCTTTTTACCTGCTTAATATCTAAGGTTATATTTTCCAGCATTGCCGCTGCATGTGGACTCATGGGCGCTTTAAGAACAATGCTTTCTGGATGAATTGCTGTTTCATCGTTTGATATAAGCGAGCGCACCTCTCGTGCATCTCCATGTTCACCTGCACCTGTTTGTATAGGTTTCCAGTAGTCAGCTTTTAAAGCTTGTGCTACAATGGCGGCAACTATCGTTTTGCCTACGTCTGTGCTTATTCCGGTTATAAAATAATGTTGTTTATCCATTAAATGTATGCTCACAATTATTACATCTATAAGTTGCGCTATTGCTGAAAGGGAATATGCTCAATAACACAGCCCGCAACCTTTCCTTAAAATTTCTTGCGTTTGTGATATCCTGCTGTTCACGCACAGCGCGCTTGCCACAATGAGGACATTTTATATTATTCGTAAGGCCTGAACCACTCTCAGCATGCAATTCTATAATGCCTAGTGCCTTTACGTAATCTTCTATATGGACGTCCATCTTTACTCCACCTATTGCTTGCGATGCAAACGGGTCCACGCCTACAGTAAATTCATCGCGCAATAATACATTCACGCCTTCGCTCTCTAGTTTGCTCTTCATTACTGCGGCATCTGCAGGATATGAGTAAACTGCTACTGTTTTAAATTTACTCATGAGGCCTTGAAGGTTTTTGCCAGCAAGTTAAGCATGTTTACAATATCATCGTGGTCATTATACGCATGTAAACAAATACGTAAACGCTCCTTACCAGCGGGAACTGTAGGTGATAAAATGGCGCGTATGTCATAACCACCTTCTTGCATTTTCTGCGCGGCTCGTTTTGCATTTTCGTTTCCTGGTATCAACACGGTTTGTATCGCTGTGAGATATATGTTGTTAGGGAGTTCGCTTTCGCGAAAGCGTTCACTAACAAATTCATTACCAGTAGGAATACCTAGTTTTGAAGCAGTTTCAACGTAAAGTTTAATACGATTTTGAAGCAAAGCTACAGGTGCCTGACCAGCCTGCAGGACGTCATAACCAGCAGCTATACAATGTAGCGAATGCTCCGGTAACGCAGTAGTGTAAATAAAACTGCGCGCAAAATTGAGTAGATAGGCCTTTAAGTCTTCAGAGCCCAAAACCGCCGCACCATGGGAACCAAGTGCCTTGCCAAAAGTTACAACGCGAGCGAGAATAGCATCCTGTAAGCCCAGTTCCTGGGCAAGTCCAACACCATTTGTACCTATGACGCCCAGTGCATGCGCCTCGTCTAATATTATATGAACGTGTTCCCGCTTCTGAACGAGTGCTACCAGCCTTTTTAAGTCAGGCACATCGCCATCCATGGAGAAAACGGATTCTGTGATGATGTAAATATCTCCCGTACCATTCAAGTCGTGCTTTTCAAGTAGCATTTGCAAGTGGTCGAGGTCGTTATGCTTAAATTTTAGCGATTTTGCTTGTGATAGCTGTATACCATCACGTATACTCGCGTGAACTAACTCGTCGTATAATATAAGGTCGTTACGGTCAGTCATCGCTGGAATGAGACCTAAATTTGCATCATAGCCAGAGTTAAAAAGCAATGCAGCTGGAACATCGTGAAATGCCGCAATTTGTTTCTCTACAGTGGTGTGTAAATTAGTATGTCCAGTTATTAACCTTGAGCCTGTTGCGCCATGAGTTTTCGAGGGCTCCACTTGAAGTGTTTTTGCTAAGCCTAAATAGTCATTTGAAGAAAAGTCTATCAAATCACCAGTAGCCTTTAACGCACGCAAATTTCCTTCAAGCTTGCGCTGCTTTAGTTTAAGCATAAGTTTCTCTGGCAACATGCTGTAAAAATACG
>JANQTO010000026.1 GCA_030731685.1 Nonlabens sp. | reverse complement strand
CTACATCGCCACCTACTAGAATACCTGTTTGAATAGGAATAAGGCCTGTTTTCCATTGTTTAAAACTGTAACGCAGGTCTGCAGAACCGGCAAATGAACGCTGACCAGAAAAACGTTGAGTTCTGTAACCACGTAGGCCAGTGTTTTGTCCTAACTGCGCGCTTTGGTAAAATTCATAGTCGCTTCCTATGTTTATTTGTCCTTGTACCATAGTTCTTACAACTAAATTGCGACGCTCATTAATCGCGTTGAAGAACTCCAATTTAGGATTAATGAACATAAGGCTCCTGTCTAAGTCGTCTTTATTAAATGTACCGCCTACGGATATATCAAACAACATACCTCTAGTAGGATTCAACTTGTTGTCGTAACTCTCATAATTGTAATTACTCAATAAGTTTAAGAACCATTGACGTTCATAAAACTCAGGATTAGCTGTTGGGTCTACAAGGTCTGTTATAAAACGGTCGTTTACATCTTGAATTTGGATTCCCTGTGCTTGCGCGCTCAAGGTAAGATTAGAACCATACTCACCATTATAAGTTACTCCAGTTCCTACGGCGATTTCACTTACACGTACACGATTGTAATCAAAATCAAATTCATCTTGCTGATTTACCGACTCATTACCGAAGCCAAAATAGTTTTCGGCAAACGTGGGTCCTGCGAAGCGACCAGTCACCAGCAAGTTTACTTTGTTGAATACACCTGCAAAAATTCCCTGATAGTTTATGTCATAACCTTCAGTTGCGAAGTAGTAGCCTCCTGAGAATTTATGTTGTCTGGTATTAGGATTTCTATTAAAGCCCTTTACCGTATAAACATATTGTAAACCTACCTTAAAACCATCGTCTGGATTGAAACCTATGGCAGGTGTGGTTGCACTACTGGTTAATATGTTCTTGTTTGGGTCATACAGGTTCCGCTCATAAGAATCTGATTTACGCAGGCTTGCACCACCTAAATCTTTATATGTATTGTCTTTACTTTTATGGTCATATATGGTTATGTCATCACCATTTTCAAGCTCGTAGATATCATTGTTCTGTCCACCTATAATGCGTACTTTGATTTCTTTTTTGCCATTTCCTATGGCTTTGATAATATCATCGTCGTCCAGCGCATAAATCCATATTTCTTTGGTTTCATTTTTATAAAACGTGCGCTCTTTAAAAAGGTCTTTGGCCTCGCCACCTTTGTTACGATAGATACTTATCTTGGTCTCGCCATCGTTGATACGGTCTACGATAATAATGTCATCTTTATCAGTTCCTGTAACAATAGCAAGTGATGCTAGGTAATCATAATACCTACCTGCGATATCTACCATATTATCTCTGCGTGTTTTAAGTGCTGCGATAATAGTTGCTGTAGATTCCTGCTCATAAATAAGTTCAGGCATTTTCTTAAATGCATTTTCTATTTGAGCATCTGATAAATTCTCTTGTATGTACGTGGCTTGCTTAATCCATTCTTCTCTACTGCTGTTTTGTGAAAAACTACGGTCTAAGTATGTTGCAGCTGTATTAAACCATTTTACGTCGCTAAGACCACTATCGTATGTTGCAAATTGTTTTGTTATTCCAACCATGGTTCGTAGTGTAGCAAATGCAGCTCCGTCAAAATTTGAAAATGCCTGGTCTCTATCTCTAGGAATAGCCTTGTAAACAACTTTACCGTCTTTTTGTTCATACTCTGCCCAGCGCCACTGGTCTTGGTGTCTGTCCCAGTCGCCTATGAGCATGTCAAACATACGTGACTTGATATAGTGCGGCTCATCTATGCTATATTTTTCGTCCTTGCGCAGGTTTTCAAATACATCGGCTGTTGAAATGAGGTCGTCTGCCTTACCGAAGCTAGCTAAATCCTTATGAGATTCTTCCGGACGCTCCACAATCATATAAAGCTCGTCACCGTAGTCTTCATTGTACTTTCCTAGCGCTTCTTGTTTAGGTACGTAGAAAAATTCTGGATTTTCATGATACACGCCGACTGCGTCAGCAAGGTCTGGTATGGCGAGTGATGCATAAGGATGTGCAGCGGTGTAAAAGTCATATAATAAATCTTCAGTAGCTGTTTCTTCAAAACCCGTAGCAACATCGTCTGACTTAAAAACAACAGTTTGTAAAAACTGTACCGCGCTCTTCTTAAGAGCACGAAGGTTATATTCTTTTCCGTTTTTATCAGTTAATCTTAGGGCTCTAGTTTGGTGACCACCGCCGGCACGTTCTACTTTTAGACCACCGTATAACGTGTCGAGGTTTGCAACTTTCGCATTTATTTTGATTCCGTATAAATCGCGGTACTTGTTACCCCAGACAGTTTTGAAGAACGATGACTTTTCAACACGCTCGTCTTCATAGATACTCGCTTTCGCGAAAGCGGGGAAACCACTAGAAGGCTGGTCTTTTAAATACTCTTTGGGTGCTTTAATGGCGTTAACCGTATACAGCAAAGTAGACGCGCCGTTTTCAAAACTGTAGTAGCGTACCCAAGAGCTACCGTCTTTCATCACGTCCAGACGTGCAAAACCGTTACCTGCATAGGCAAAAAGGCCATCGTTGCCCAGAGTTACATAACTTTTCTTTGAACCGCTTCCGGAAACGATTTGCTTAATGCCGTCGTTTTCGATATACTGTAAGGTGTGCTCGTGACCGCTGGTGAAAATGAGTCTTTTTGCGGTACTGTTCTTGGCCAAAACTGTTAACCTGTTCACTAATTGCTGGTAGCGCTCGTTTTGCTTATCCTGAGCACTAATACCACCATTTGTGCGTACGAGGTTCGTCAACGAACCGAGTATAGGTAACGGAATATTGCGAGATGTTGGGAATAAATGTTGGGTGAAATTATACTGTCCTCCATGCACCCCATTTGTAAAAACGGGATGGTGCAATGCAAAAATAATGGTCTTATCCTGATTTTTTTTGAGCTCACTTTCTATTTCTAGAAAAAACTGCTCGCGGGTTTTTATCTGGTCGCAATCGTCATTTATGGTAGGATGCTTGTCCCATTGCGCTAGGTACCACTGACTGTCTACCAGAAGCAACTCAATATCGTCAGTAACTTCTATGGTTTTTAAAGGGCAACCTACTTTAGGAGCCCAAATGTCTTTGTTGTTAAGGGCGTCTTCTATGTACTTCTTTTCGCGTTCTACATTTTCAAGTCCTTCATTATACCAATCGTGGTTTCCAGGAATAAAAATGGTGGAGCCCTTGAAACCCTTAGCTACTTCTATTTGTGCGTCTAGGTGATTTTCGGCCGTTTGTCTAAACTCATCATCTTTCTTGGGCATTCCGGTTGGATAGATGTTATCCCCTAGAAAAACGAGATAATCGTTTTTAGTGGATGCTTCTTTTTGAAGATGTTGCTCTAGAGCTAGGATACCGTTACTTTTACCACCGTCTGGCGATAGACCTGCGTCACCTATTAAAAAAAAGCTACGGTCTATGGGATTTTGTTGTGGGAAAGCTGTTTTTGCCTCGTCCTTAAATTTAGGCTTATAGGTAGAACATGCCGCAATCGTTAAACAGGCAATACTGAGCAAAATATAATTTTTATGCATTTTTTTGGTAATTAGTTTTGAAAATACTTTTAATATTGAATCTATGAACGACATACTAGCAAACTCCGATAATTTTGTACTAGAACTTTTTAAAAATGACCTAGACGAAAAATTTGTTTACCACAATTACATTCATACAAAACGCGTGGTGAAAAGTACAAAAGAGATTATAGAACATTCACAAATTAGTCCTAAAGAAGAAAAAGCTTTATTAGTTGCAGCATGGCTGCATGATACTGGTTATGTGGATGGTCCCGAAAACCACGAGGAACGCAGCGCAGAGATTGCTCAGAAATTTCTTACAGAACAAGGTGAGCCTGAAGAATTTATAAAATTAGTCGAAACCCTCATTATTGCCACTAAATTTAAGGACCAACCTAAAACACCTCTTGAAGAAATAATACGCGATGCAGACTCATCCCATTTTGCAAAGGACTATTACAAAGAAACAAGTGGTTTACTAAGAAAGGAACTTGAATTACGCGGTACTAAAAAGTACACGAGAGCATCATGGAGAGCAGAAAATATTGAGGTTTTCACAGAAAAACATCAGTATTACAGTGCATATGCCATTAAAAACTGGAGTAAAGCAAAAAATGAGAATTTGCTGAAACTCATGAAAGATAAAAAGAAAGACAAAAAAACCTTTAAAAA
The DNA here is from genome assembly GCA_030731685.1 of Nonlabens sp. Lineage (GTDB taxonomy): Bacteria > Bacteroidota > Bacteroidia > Flavobacteriales > Flavobacteriaceae > Nonlabens. The sequence goes on along the minus strand of JANQTO010000026.1, from coordinate 3,857 downwards.
GGAACAACTCAAAGTCAATCTTAAAAATAAAAGTCCAGAACGCGCCATTCAGACGCTTTTTAGAACTACACTGCGCAATCACCTTAAATTAAGTGACATTGCAGACACAAAAGCAAACATACTACTATCGGTAAATGCCATTATCATTTCGCTAGCACTCGCTAATCTCATTCCGAAATTAGAAAATGTAACAAATAGGCACCTGCTTTACCCTACCCTGATTCTTGTATTGTTCTCTGTTGCGAGTATCATTCTATCTATTATGGCAACGAAGCCTAACGTTACCAATGGTGAGTTTACAGATGAACAGGTTTCAAAAAGAGAAGTAAACCTGTTGTTTTTTGGTAATTTTCACAAGATGCCTTTTGATAAATACAAGACTTCGCTCATGTCTACTATCGAGGATAAAGAAGAAATATATGAAGCGTTGTTACGTGACTTATGGTTCCTAGGACTTGTACTAAATAGAAAGTACATGTTGCTTAGATGGACGTATACCATTTTTATGATAGGTATTGTCGTTTCTGTATCATCATTTGTGGTTGCTTTCTATAATTTAGATATTCAAGAAATAGCGCGTGCGGCTGCTCCAGAAGTGACACCGTAAAAAAATTGAATGTAAAAGCAAAAACAAGAATATGAAATTAAATAGCAAGCTTATTACCTATGGCTTTTTAGTTGCAGGTGCATCAAATATGCTCGTGCTTATTTTCTCGAAGTTTTTTACCAATGAGACTATCAATAAATACGACCCCTCGGTAATGTCAAACTTCGGTTTACTTATGATTGTCGTTTGGGGCTTTGCTTACATCGCCGTTTCTAAAAGTTATCGTCATGTGCCGTGGCTTGTAGCCGTATTTGCTATAGAGAAGTTGTGTTATGGTTATGTTTGGATACAATGGTTGCTAGAGAATAGTGTTGCCCAAGTATATAATGAAGACACATTTGCTGGAATATTTTTTGCTATTTATGGCGCAAATGATTGGATATTTTGCGCATTTTTTACTGTTGTTTTTATAAGCCTACAAAGAAAGTCAGTAATTACAATTGCTGATTAAATCCTGTAACTTTACTAAATCCCCTGAAGGATTCATCTTTGAGATACCTTGACAATAACTATGCAGTACAGCATAAACAATATCTATATAAAATAAACCCATGATTACACGCTCCATCGCAAATACAGTAGTTTGCCTATCGCTTTCACTAAACGTCTTAGGTCAAAATATTTATCCTGAAAAAATCGAAGGTTGTAATACTGAATTATTTTCCCTTGAAAGCAAAACACCCAATGCCAAAAAAAGCAATAGTTCCATAGCTTCAGTAATAGCAAAAGCGATAGATAAAAAAGTTCTTAAAAAAACCAATGGCGTTTTAAAAATTCAAGTAATAGCATACGAGGATTATTCTTCATGTATGTACAGCTATGAAAATAGAACCAACATGCTTGACCAGGAATTAAATATGGTTGCTATTAAACAAGCAATAGACGAGCAACTTATTTGGGACAGTGTATATGAAACCTGTTCACCCATGATAGAATTATATTTTAAGAAAGGTAAAATACGTGTTAGAAGAATGGGATTTGATGGGAATGACGGTTTGCACGAACTCAAAGATTTGTAATTTAACCACCTAAAGTTAGTCTATGAAAACTCTTGTCATTCTTTTAATACTCCTTTTGTCTATAGTTGCCTGTGACAAGGAAACCGATAAGTATCCTGTAAAGCAGGCAAACTGGGAAAATCGTAAAGCCTCTACCACAAGTTTGGATAGTCTTACAAAAGGAAAAACCTACTTACCTATCTATTCTCATATTTATCATATACATGAGCATAGAACTTTCGACCTTACAGCAACAGTGAGCATGCGAAACATATCTACAACAGACACATTATACATCTCCAAGGCCAATTATCATAATACTGCTGGTAAAAATATAAGAACGTATTTAAACAATCCAGTTTACCTCGCGCCCCTTGAAACATTAGAAATCATTATTGCAGAGCAAGATATAGAAGGTGGCTCCGGCGCAAATTTCATATTTGATTGGGCTATAAAAAATGAAAAAAACGCTCCTGTATTTGAGGCTGTAATGATTTCTACAAACGGGCAGCAAGGCCTATCGTTCACTACACGCGGTGTTCCTGTCTCTGAATAGCATGCCTCCCTAAACTACAAATCAAAACACCTTAGAATTACTACTCCACTCATTTCTATTAGTCTGGTGTGGACAATTCTATCCTATTTTTCACATAAAATTAACAAAAGCAAATAGTATCTTCACCCCATGATGAAGAACTCCATTTTATTGCTTCTAACGCTTGCAATAGCACTATTTACAACAGCACAAGAGAACAGACTCACTCAAAAACCAGCATCTAGTGCAACTATCTTTCATGAAATTGAGAAGTTAGGCTTTTTAGGTTCTGCCCTGTTTATTGCCGCGCATCCTGACGATGAGAACACGCGTCTTATATCATGGCTTGCAAATGACCGCAACGCGCGAACCGCATATCTCTCGCTCACGCGAGGTGACGGAGGTCAAAATCTTATCGGCCCACAATTAAGGGAACAATTAGGCTTAATACGTACGCAAGAATTACTTGAGGCGCGCAACATAGATGGTGGCCAGCAATTTTTTACCCGTGCAAACGATTTTGGCTACTCAAAACATCCAGACGAAACTCTGGAGATTTGGAACAAGCAAGAAGTTCTCGAGGATATGGTACGTATAATCAGAACCTTTAAGCCAGACGTTATTATCAATCGCTTCGACCATCGCTCACCTGGCACGACCCATGGTCACCATACCAGTAGCGCTATGTTGAGTATGATTGCTTATGAAAGCGCAGGTATGAAAACATCCTACGGTCAGCAGCTCAAAGAACTCTCACCGTGGCAAGCAAGTCGTATTTTCTTTAACACCAGCTGGTGGTTTTATGGTAGTGAAGAAGCTTTCGCGAAAGCGGACAAAACAAATCTCCTAGAACTAGACGCAGGCACCTACTATCCATGGAGCGGCTACTCAAACGGCGAAATCGCAGCGATGAGCAGAAGTAAACACCAGTCACAAGGATTTGGTTCCAGCGGCACGCGTGGCTCACAAACCGAATATCTGGAATTTTTAGATGGCTCCTTCCCTACTAACAAATCTGATTTGTTCTCAGGAATCAACACCACATGGACTAGAGTTGATGGTGGTGCAGCCATAGAAAAGCAATGGAAAACAGTTCGTGATAACTATAATTTCAAAAATCCCGCTACCAGCCTGAAGGAACTCTTAAAATTACGGGAGCTCATAAGTTCTCTTAAAGACGAGCATTGGAAAAAAATAAAACTAGACGCAATTGACAATATTATAATGCAGGTGGCTGGAGTTTACATAGAGCTGACTGCAAGCGAACCTCATGTCACTCCTGACGAGACCTATAACTTGAATTTAGAAATTACAAATCGCGGCGATAGTGATTTAACGTTTAGCATAAAGGATAATAACATCATGAGGGCTACGACAACTTCGTTTGCCCTAAGCGCAAATAAGAGCGTTGATACTAAAATGACCCTCAATCTTCCTTACGGCTATGAGACTAGTGCTCCATACTGGTTGCAAGAACCTGGTACAGTAGGAATGTATCGCGTTAAAGATAAAAGCAATATTACCCAGCCAGAGTCTGGACCAGCATTAAGCACGCAAGTTCAAGTAACCATAGGAACGACAACCATATCGCGAGACGTGCCGCTTATTTTTAAGAAAACCGACCCTGTACGTGGTGAGGTTCGTGAACCCTTGTATGTTGTGCCATCACTTTCGCTAGCTATTGCAAACCCTGTTTATATTTTTAACGACAACGCAC
>JANQTO010000025.1 GCA_030731685.1 Nonlabens sp. | reverse complement strand
ATTCCACATCCCAACTACGGCCATCTTCTATCTTTTCTAAGGAAAAAGATAGAAGTATTTTGGTAAGTTCTTTTTCATGCCCTGAACGAGCTAGCAGTCTATAAATAGCTTTATCAATGAGACCGCTTGAATCCAGCGATACCTCAAAACCATCAGGCAGGTTCAGGTCTTTTGAAAACGTGCGCAAAATGCGGTGCGAGAATGCATCTATAGTTACAATGTCAAATGCGGCATAATCGTGCAATAATTTGTTGTGAACGGCAGTAGCCTTGAGTCGCATTTTTGCATTGTCTAGACCCGTTACTTGCTGAATATGATTAAAAATACCTAGTAATTTCGGGTCTATATCTTCTTTTGTAAATGCCTGTAAGTAGTGCATGATGCGCTCCTTCATTTCGGCAACCGCTTTGTTTGTAAAGGTTACTGCTAGTATATACCTGTAACCATCATGAAACGGATGCTTAAATAACAAGGTCAGGTAATCGCGTGCGAGAGTATAAGTCTTGCCAGAGCCTGCGCTCGCGCTATAAATGGTAGTAGGTGATGAAATCATAAGGATTTAATTGAAGACCTGACCAGGGTTTAAGGATAATATAACACTATATATTTCTTAAGAACGATTGCAGGCATTAACTTTACGCAACAATTAATAATAAACCTATAAAAATACGATTATGGCTTTCGAACTACCAACTTTACCGTACGCATTTGATGCACTTGAACCACATATAGATGCTAAAACCATGGAAATACACCACGGCAAGCACCACCAAGGATATACAAATAACCTCAACGCTGCTATAGAAGGCACTGACTTAGAGGGAAAGACAATTGAGAACATTCTTACTAACCTAGACATGGACAATAAAGCAGTACGCAATAACGGCGGCGGTTTTTATAACCACAGTCTTTTCTGGTCTGTAATGTCACCAAATGGTGGCGGCAACCCGAGCGGTGATTTAGCAACTGCCATAGACAGTGCATTTGGCTCTTTTGAAGCTTTTAAAAATAAATTTAGCGATGCAGCTAAAGGCCAATTTGGATCAGGATGGGCATGGTTGTGTGTTAAAAGCGATGGAACACTAGACGTTTGTGGAACTCCTAACCAAGATAACAGCTTAATGCCAGGCGTAGGCTGTGGCGGAACTCCTATTTTAGGACTTGATGTATGGGAACACGCATACTACCTAAACTATCAAAATCGTAGACCTGATTATGTAGAAGCTTTTTTCAATGTAATTAACTGGGAAGAGGTCTCTAGCCGCTTTGCTAAGAGCAAATAATCTTATATTAAGCATTACTTAAAAGTATAAAACCACCGTTTCTCCTATGAAACGGTGGTTTTTTAATTCTATTGATTTCTGTTTTAATAAGCTCTTCCCAATTTCCCTTCAAAGAAATTAATGTAAGCTCTGTTCACCACACGGTTACCGCCTACTGTAGGATAATCTCCTGTAAAATACCAGTCACCTAAATTTTTAGGGCAGGCCTTATGTAAGTTGTCAACTGTTTGGTAGATAATTTTAACTTCCGCATTAATAGTTTCATCAGACAGTAATTGCGCGATTTTGTCACTTATCTCGTCGTCAGTAAATGGGTCATATAACTCCTTAACGTGGTTTACCACTTTGCTGTCTGGCAAGTCCGTTTGCAAAGCACATTTTTTATAAATCTCTTCTACAATCGCATAGGTGCCACGATCCTTATGTAAAGCAAGTGCTGCTTGAAAAGCAATAAGCCCTTCTAAACGTGCCATATCGATACCGTAACAGTCTGGATAGCGTATTTGTGGAGCGCTAGAAACGATTACAATACGTTTTGGACTTAATCTATCCATCATTTTAAGAATGGATTTTTTGAGCGTCGTTCCACGTACAATAGAATCATCGATAATAACGAGATTATCATTTTTCTTAACCACTCCGTAAGTCACATCATACACGTGCGCTACAAGGTCGTCACGAGAAGAATCTTCAGTTATGAATGTACGCAGTTTTGCATCTTTAATGGCGATTTTTTCGGTTCTCAGCTTTCGCGAAAGCGTATCCTCTACCTGCTCAGCGGTAAGTTTACCATCACCTGCGATAATAGCATCCCTTTTTTGTCTATTCAAGAACACATGGCCTTCTTCTATCATGCCATAAAAACAGGTTTCGGCAGTGTTTGGAATGTAAGAAAACACAGTGTTGTCGATATCTGCGTCGACAGATTCCATGATTTTAGGGAACAGTAGTTTCCCAAGCATCTTGCGCTCTTGATAAATTTCGGCATCGCTACCTCTAGAGAAATATATGCGTTCAAAGGAACATGCTTTGCGCTCGAGCGGCTCCATAATTTGCTCCAGCGTTACCGCTCCGTTTTTCTTTATAATGATGGCTTTACCAGGGTCAAGTTCTTTCACCTGTTCAAAAGGCGCATTAAACGCGGTTTGTATAACTGGTCGCTCGCTTGCTACAACTACGACCTCGTCGTCCTGATAATAATATGCTGGTCGTATGCCTGCTGGATCGCGCAATAAAAAAGCATCGCCATGTCCCATAAGTCCTGCCATGGCATAACCACCGTCCCAGTCGCGTGCACTTTTCTTAAGGATTTTTGCCACATTGAGCCTAGCGGCAATCTCAGGAGATGATTCTTGCTTTGTAAAGCCTTTATCCTTTAATTTTTTATACAGTTTGCTCACTTCACGATCTTGAAAATGACCTACTTTTTCCATGACGGTAACCGTGTCTGCCATGTCTTTAGGGTGCTGTCCCAGTTCCACGAGCTTATTAAAAAGGGTATTAACATTAGTCATGTTAAAGTTCCCTGCCATAATCAGGTTACGGTGCATCCAGTTGTTCTGTCTCAAAAACGGATGGACAGACTCGATACTGTTCTTTCCGAAAGTTCCATAACGCACATGACCCATCATAACCTCACCTACATAAGGGATTTCTTTCTTTTGAGCAGCTACGTCATCCTTGATATCTGGGTTTGCGGCGAGTTCTTCATTTATACGCTCATTCACCTGTGCGAAAATATCTTGAATGGGCTGCGCTGCATTGCTTCGCACACGCGATATATATCGCTGTCCTGGGTCTACGTCTAGTTTGATGCTTGCAAAACCGGCACCATCCTGGCCACGGTTGTGCTGCTTCTCCATCATCAAGTACATTTTGTTTATGCCGTAGAAAGCGGTGCCGTACTTTTCTTTGTAGAATTCTAGTGGTTTTAGTAATCGTATAAGTGCGATACCGCACTCGTGTTTTAACTTATCGCTCATGTGGATTTCTAAAAAACAAATGTAAATAAAAAGCCCTCGGTATTTCCGAGGGCTCTATAGATAATTATGATGGTATATTGAAGCTGGTAAGTTTTTGAAACTGCTCCAGCCTTGTTGTAATTTCTTCTTTTGTAATCGTTTGCATACGTTCCGTACCAAATTTCTCCACGCAAAAACTTGCGAGGTTAGAACCATAAACGATTGCCCGTTTCATGTTTTCGAAACTGTAATCCTGACTTGCAGCAATAAATCCTGCAAAACCTCCAGCAAATGTATCGCCAGCACCTGTCGGGTCAAAAACCTCTTCAAGCGGCAATGCAGGTGCAAAGAATATCTCTTCATTATGGAAAAGTAATGCACCGTGCTCTCCTTTTTTGATAACCACATACTTAGGTCCCATTGCGTGAATTTTACGAGCAGCCGCAACTAGAGAATATTCGCCAGATAACTGTCGTGCCTCCTCGTCGTTAATGGTTATGACATCAACTTTTGCGATTACCTCATGCAATAGTTCCAGTGCACTGTCCATCCAGAAATTCATGGTGTCCAATATGACAAGTTTAGCATCTGGAGTTTGCTCTAAAACACCCAACTGTACCGCTGGATGCAAGTTTCCTAGCATGACAACTTCAGCATCCTTGAAATTTTCAGGAACCACTGGACTAAAGTCAGCAAGAACGTTGAGCTCAGTAATTAATGTGTCGCGGGTATTCATATCATTGTGATATTTTCCAGACCAGAAAAAAGTCTTACCTTCTTTCACAATCTCGATACCGTCTGTATTCATACTACGACTAGCAAGCATGTCTAAATATTCTTGTGGAAAATCTCCACCTACAACACTTACCAGACCGACCTCTGTATTAAAGTGAGATGCTGCAAGACCTATGAATGTCGCTGCGCCGCCTAGTATTTTATCTGTTTTACCAAAAGGTGTTTCTATGGCGTCAAATGCTACGGTTCCTACTACTACAAGTTTACTCATGTTTCAATTTTGATGCAAAAATACGTCATTGTGGTGGTTGCTCACGCATGCTTTGGTAGTTTGTGAATGTCCAAAATAAAAAACACTTCCGTGGTGTTAGGAAGCGTTTTTGATATATTTATGGGTGTGCCCTAAGAGAAAGCATTTTCTCCAGTAATGTCCAGTCCTGTTATCAATAAATGAATATCGTGTGTTCCTTCATAAGTGATTACACTTTCTAGGTTCATCATGTGACGCATGATGCTGTACTCACCAGTGATGCCCATACCACCTAAAATTTGTCTCGCTTCTCTTGCTATGTTAATGGCCATTTCCACATTGTTGCGTTTTGCCATAGAGATTTGTGCACTAGTTGCTTTACCTTCCTCACGTAAAACTCCTAGTCTCCATGCAAGTAGTTGGGCTTTTGTAATTTCGGTTATCATCTCGGCAAGTTTCTTTTGCTGCAACTGGAACGCTGCGATAGGCTTACCGAATTGTATGCGTTCTTTTGCATATCTAAGTGCCGTGTCATAACAATCCATAGCTGCACCTATAGCTCCCCAAGCAATACCAAAACGCGCACTATCTAAACAACTCAATGGCGCTCCCAGGCCACTACGGCCTGGTAATATATTTGATTTCGGGATTTTTACGTCTTGAAAAATAAGCTCGCCAGTTGCACTTGCTCTTAGCGACCACTTGTTGTGTGTTTCAGGAGTTGTAAATCCTTCCATACCGCGTTCTACGATTAAACCATGAATACGATCGTTTTCATCTTTTGCCCACACGACAGCTACATCACAAAACGGACTGTTAGAAATCCATAGTTTTGCGCCGTTTAAAATCACGTGGTCACCAGCGTCTTTAAAACGGGTAACCATACCGCTCGGGTTAGAACCATGGTCTGGTTCTGTAAGACCGAACGAACCCATGAACTCACCGCTTGCTAGTTTCGGTAAGAATTTTTGTTTTTGCTCTTCGGTACCATATTTCCATATCGGGTACATCACTAATGAAGATTGTACAGAAGCTGTAGAGCGCACACCGCTATCACCGCGCTCTATTTCTTGCATGATAAGGCCATAAGAAATTTGGTCTAATCCTGCACCGCCATATTCTGTTGGAATGTATGGGCCAAAAGCTCCAATAGAAGCAAGTCCAGGAATTATGCTTTCAGGAAATTTTGCATCTTGTGCCGCTTGTTCTATAATAGGAGAAACGTCTCGCTTAACCCAAGCTCGGGCAGCATCACGTATCATTTTGTGCTCTTCGGTAAGTAAATCGTCTAAATTATAGTAATCTGGAGCTTCAAAAAGGTCTGGTCTCATGTGTTCAATCGTTTGCGGTAAAGATACTTTTCTTAAGTCAGTAGTTAAAGAACCTACTTACATTTTTAGGTAGAAATCTTTAACAAGTTGCTGGTATTCATTTGTATAATCATGTCTATCGTGTTCGATTACCATCTCTTCTATTAAGGGTTTTTCTGGGACACGGGATTCCTCTTCAAAGTGGAAACACATTTGCAGCAAACTTCTTTTAATAGCACTGGTTACGGTTCCTCTAACCTGCGTTATTTTTTGTGGAAATAACTTGTAATGCGCTGCAATTTCTAAAAAGCGGTCTTCTCTGTCATATGGTATGATGCAACAAAATGTCCCATCAGTTTCTAATAATTTATAAACTCCATAAATGAGCTCTTCAAAAGGCAAGGAATCGTCAAAACGTGCCTGCTGACGTTTAGCATCTATTTGCTCACTACTTTTTACACTGCCTCCATCATAAAATGGTGGGTTACTTACAATAAAATCATAGCGCTCCTCTATCTCTTCATAAAATTCTTGGAAAGATGCATGATAACAAAACAGCCTATCGCCCCACGGACTCTCCTCAAAATTTTCTGTTGCCTGTGCGTGCGCGTCTACATCTAGTTCTATAGCGTCTACTTGCGCTTGCAAAAAGCGCTGAGCAAGCATTAAAGCTATCACACCAGTGCCAGCACCTATGTCTAAAATAGTATAAGGTTTCTCTACAGGAGTCGACCATGCTCCTAACAAAACCCCATCAGTACCTATTTTTTGGGCGCAGCGGTCTTGAGCAACGGTAAATTGTTTAAAGGTGAAAAGACTCATAAATCAGGTTTAAAACCTAAGCATCTAAGTATAGTGCAATAAGACCATCTGGAGTGGTGACAGTAATCACCTTAGTATCACGGTTTACCTCTTTGATAAAATGATCATTAACAGGTATAAGTACCTGCGTGCCGTCGTGGTCTACCTCAAATAAGGCTTGTGATGTCGTATCGTTAACACCTGTAATAGTTCCTACGGGTCCAAAATCAGTATCGTGCATACTGAAACCTATAATCTCGTGGTAGTAGAATTTTGTTCCTTCTAGCGGCGGTAAAAAACTCAATGGAAGGTACAGGTCCAGATTCATGAGCGCATCTGCAGCTGGTTCGTCTTCTATGTCCTCAAATTTCACGCGCAGTAGGAATGATTTGTGCAGCTGGCTACGTTCAATAAAAAATGGAACCAGACTTTTACCGATATCGATAAAAACTGATTCCATTTCTAAGAATAGCTCTGGGTCGTCTGTATCTAGTTTAACTAGTAGCTCCCCTTTAAAGCTGAATTTATTTACAACCGTTCCTACGTAAAAACATTCTTCTTTACGCATAACGCTGTTACTTATTCTTTTTCTGCGCTTTCTTCGGTTGCTTCTGGTGCAGCCTCTTCAGCTACAACTTCTTCAACTGCCTCGTCAGCAGCTGCTTCTTCAGCAACCTCTTCTACTGGAGCTTCTTCAACAGGAGCATTTGCAGCGATACGTGCTTCATTTACAGCTTTCTCAGCATCAAGTGCAGCAGCAGCGGCAGCATCTTTGTCAGACTGTAGACCAGTTGCTTTGCTGTTGATTTTAGAAGTTTTTTCTTCTAACCATGCGGTAAACTTAGCCTCGGCTTGCTCTTCAGTAAGTGCACCTTTCTTAACTCCACCATTAAGGTGTTTTTTAAGCATTACACCTTTGTATCCTAAGATAGCACGTGCAGTGTCTGTAGGTTGTGCACCATTTTCTAACCATTTTACTGAACCATCTACGTCTAGGTTTATAGTTGCAGGGTTTGTATTAGGATTGTAAGTACCTAATTTCTCTAGATATTTACCATCTCTTTTTGAGCGCGCATCTGCGGCTACAATCCAGAAAAAAGGTTTACCTTTCTTTCCGTGTCTTTGAAGTCTGATTTTTACAGGCATAACATTAAATTTGTGGGTTCCCGACCCGATTTTATAATTGAGGATGCAAAAGTATCATTATTTTAATAATCAACGGCATATCTTCTAAATTTATTTACATTTGCTCTAACACAATTTTTCAAAAATGAGATTTCTTTCTAAACTACTTGGTGGCGCTTTCATAGCATTAAGCCTTTTTTCATGTGAATCTAATCTAGAAGACAACAACATTCCTGCTATCCAGGCTGTGCGCAACGGTGAGTTTTTCAAAGCAACTCAAATGAGCGCTGTCAACAATGCTGACGGCACAGTGTCTATAATAGGACAAAATCAACTGGAACGTCTAGAGTTTAGTCTTTCGTCTGGTGCAGCGGGAACCTATCCGTTAGGAGCAGGGTCTGAAAACGCTGCTCTTTATACATTTAACAGCACAGACACATTCTCAACAGCTACAGGAAACGGCACAGGACGTGTGGTCATTTCACCAGGCTCACCCGAAGGTACTATTTCAGGAACCTTTGACTTTGTAAGTTACCTCCCTAATAATGCAGACAGTTTGTATATGCGTCGCGGTGTTATTTTTCAGGTACCGTTTGGTGGAACTATAGGGTCAGGTGG
>JANQTO010000024.1 GCA_030731685.1 Nonlabens sp. | reverse complement strand
CCTATACTGCATTCACGGAGACAATGTGGAAATTGTGAGTCAATTTGAGGAGTTGAAAAATGCCCTTAACCAAAATGGGATATCCATTGCCTAGCGTTTTTACATATCACCACATGAACGAGCATGCCTTGCTCATCAACCTTGTAAACGGTGGAGAAAACACACTGCTTTTGCGATTTGCCGCTGCTCAAGCTTTAAAAAAGCGGTATGGTAATAATATCGTTATAAATCAAGGAGTGGCCTCGTTGCTCGCTTTATGGCCAGCACTCGTAATTACAAAAGAACAGATTGAAGAAGTAAAACAACTGCTGGAAAACCTAGATGTCGAAAATATCGAAGCAGGAACGCACTGGCGATTACCTATTTTCTACGATAAGAATGCAACCGACCTACAAACGGTAGCTACTCAGTTACATTTGAATATAGACGAGGTTATTACGCTACATGAATCTGCCATTTACACGGTTTCATTTATAGGTTTCCTTCCTGGATTTCCATATTTGACCGGATTGCCTGAGTCGCTGGCCTTACCTCGTAAAGCAGCACCAGTTGCTCAAGTATCTAAAGGTTCTGTCGCAATCGCTGCGGGATTTTGCGGAATCTATCCGCAAGCGAGTCCTGGCGGCTGGTATGTTCTGGGGAACTGTCCTGTGCCACTTTTTGACAAAGAGCGCGAGCAACCGTTTTTTTTACGTTCCATGGATACCATAAGTTTTCACGGTATTACTGAAAAAGCATGGAAAAGCGCGGTTAAAGAAAATAAGTTTACAGATTTAAATACATACAAACATGGCTAGGTGCACGGTTATAGATGCTGGTTTTTATACCACTGTACAAGATATGGGCAGGCTTGCTGCTCGTGAAAGTGGCGTTCCACACAGCGGTGCCATGGACCAGCAAAGTGCGGCACAGGCAAATGGCCTCTTGGGCAACGATGTTAGTACCGCTGTGCTAGAAATGACCATGAAAGGTGCAACACTTATATTCTCAGAGCCTACTTATATTGCAATTACTGGAGCGACAAGCAGTGTTTTTCAAAACGATTCAAATACCACGAGCCCCTGTGTTCTAGCCATAAAAACGGGTGATATAATAAAAATAGGAGTCATGGAAGATGGCAATTTTAGTTACCTCGCAGTTGCCGGCGGTTTTCATGTGGAGCGATATTTAGATAGTGCGTCGTATTATCCTACATTGTTAGATACAGCATTTGTTGAAAAAGGAAGCTTCTTTACTTATGAACCGACTACTAAAAAAACAGCGACACTACAACCTATTAAAAATACGTTCGCCGGAAGCATTAAAGCATATCCAGGACCAGAGTTTCACTTGCTTACTAAAAAACAGCAAGAGCAATTGTTACTACAATCGTTCACCATTTCACGAGACTGGAACCGTATGGCATACCAGCTTGAGGAGCTCGTAGAGCATGATTTGGCTGCTATAGAAAGCAGTCCCGTACTGCCAGGAACCGTGCAATTAACGCCACAGGGCAAGCTCATCATTTTGATGCGCGATGCACAAACTACAGGTGGCTATCCGCGAGTGTTGCAACTTACTAGCGAGTCCTTAAATCGCTTGTCCCAGCGTAGGGTAGGGACTACTGTTGATTTTGTGATTGTATC
>JANQTO010000023.1 GCA_030731685.1 Nonlabens sp. | reverse complement strand
CAAATAAGCCGGTCGTCAATCGTCATCAAATCCATAAACAAAACTATTAATTGCCCAACAACTTCTCCAGCGCAGCAATATGTTCTTTAAATGCCAGTTTTCCTAAGTCAGTTGCTATGTACTTTGTGTTTGGTTTGCGGCCTATGAAACTTTTTTCTACCGTTATGTAATCTTCTTTTTCCAGGGCTTTTGCATGGCTTGCTAGATTACCGTCCGTAACGTCCAGCAGCTCTTTGAGTTCCTTAAAGTCGGCATCGTCATTCACTACCAGAATAGACATAATGCCTAGCCTAATGCGGTGATCAAATGCTTTGTTTAAGTTGTTTATAATACCCACAGTTGGTGTTTAGTTATTCGTTATTAGTTTAAAAGTACAGAATTCAGAATTTGAAATTTGGAACTTGAAATTTAAAACCTACTTCCTATCATACTTAAGATACATGACTGTTCCATAAATAATGTGGCAAAGACCAAATCCTGCAGCCCAAAAATAAAGACCGTAGCCTAAAAACTGAGTGTTTATGAGTCCTAAGGCAGCACAGCTCAAACCTAAATATTTAACGGTGCCTATGGTAAACTTACTTGCGTTTATGCATGCAAGCCCGTAAAACACAAGCATACTAGGAGCGACGAGTGGTAGTAAATGATACTGGATAAGTGCCAGTGTAAAAAAAGCACCTATTTGTAGTGGCACTAGAAAATTTACAACAAGTCTTATGGACTGGCTGGTCCATATTTTTTGTTTGTGTTTTGCGGCTTTTAGTTTTGTCAAGAAGTAGGCGGTGATAACAGCTAGTAAGAGAACAATGGCAGCAGTAACCAGTATTTGTAGTGATGGGTTGCGTTCCCATGGAGTCGTAAGCAGCGCATCGAGTGTATCCTTATAACCCATACGGTTTGCGTTTTTGATAATAAAGACACCTACAACCGCACCGGCAAGCGCATAAACTCCTGCGAGCACACCACTCAAGCCTGATAAGGAAATGAATCTCGTGGAACGGTCCATAAGGGAACGTATTTCTCGTAAATCGTCTAAAGCGTTTTTTGCATCCATTTAAAAGTACTTTGAATTGCAAAGTAAATTTATTTTATATTCTTGTGAAAGTTTTTCCGGAATTATTTTTAGTGCTTTTGCAATGGTTGGTTTTCAGGTGACCTCAATCACGTGTAATCGTAATAAAAAAAGACCTTCATTTTTGAAGGTCTTTTGAATTAACTATACATGTTTCAAGTACTTAATTATCTGTCTTATAACCAGCTGGTCGCTTCCATCGCACCGGTGCGGCTGGTTCTGGTTTTAATGTGTACTCTTGTGTTTTAAGTAGTTCAAGCGCTTCTTTTACTGCGCGTTCTAGTTGTGGGTCGTTACCGTTTATGGTTGATTTTGGGTCTTGAATAACTTCTATGTCTGGTGAAACGCCTTCACCTTCCACAGCCCAATTACCGTCTAAATCATAAAATCCACCACGTGGTGCCACCATACGACCACCGTCTATAAATGGTGGCGTGTCCCAAGTTCCTACAAGTCCACCCCAAGTTCTCGTTCCTACGATAGGACCTAGTTCTTGTTGCTTGAACATATACGGTAACAAGTCGCCACCTGAGCCAGCACGCTCATTTATAATCATGACCTTAGGGCCGAAAATCCCAGCCATAGGCGTGGTCCATGGTCTGCGGTCTGCCGCTTTGCTATTGAAATAACCCATAGGCTTGCGGTTCATAATGTCTATCATATAGTCTGCAGCGCTACCGCCGCCATTATTACGCTCGTCTATGATGACACCTTTTTTATCTTGCTGTCCGAAGTAATACCTATTAAACGATGTGAATCCTGGGCCACTGGTATTCGGAACATATACGTAAGCAAGTTTACCGCCCGAAAGTTCATCTACCTTACGACGGTTAGACTCAACCCAATCTATATTGCGCAGGCCACGCTCACTAGAAATAGGTTTTACAACGACTGTTTTTTTGTTTTTACCAGTTGCGTCGCTCGCCACAGTGAGGTTAATTTCTCTATTTGCTGTTTGCTCAAATAACTGATATGGGTTTTTACTCATGGTAAGTTCCATACCGTTAACAGCAAGAATGTAATCACCTTCGTTAACTCCTGTTCCTGGTAAATCTAGAGGTGCGTTGAGCTCTGGATTCCAGCGTTCACCGCCGTAAATTTTGGAGATTCTGTAACCAGTTGACGTACGTTCTAAATCCGCACCTAGTAATCCTACGGGAACATTCTTAACATCAGGCATATCTCCGCCAGAAACATAACTGTGACCTATGGCAATCTCGCCACTCATAATGTCCACAACATAGTTGAGGTCGCTGCGGTGACGTACGTGCTGTATCCATGGTGCATACCATTCATAAACTTCGTCCCAAGGTGCGCCATGCTGATTATCTACATATAAGAAATCACGCATGTAACGCCAGCCTTCCTTAAATATTTGCGGATACTCTGCTTGTGGGTCCACGAGCAGTTGCATGTTTGTTTTAATAGCATTTTTAGAGAGGTCTGCTTTTCCCTTAGTTTCTTGAATGCTCCATGAGCCGCTTTTATCTAGCAGTACATGTTCACCATTACTTGATGAAGTCATGCTACTTATGCCGCTTGCAAACGACTCTGCTTTTTGTTTTTTAATGTCGTACAGGTGTACTTCTAAACCATCTTCGTTAGGAACACTTTCAGCGACAAGCACAAAGTTTTTTGCTGCCATGGCTAGTGCTACATAATTGCGCGCAGGTAAATCCATAGCGATGGCGCGGTCATAAATACCTTCTTCGTCTATAACTACTGTTACGGCTGGATTGTCTTTTTTATCATCATCGTTCTTCTTGGACTTTTTGTTTTTGCTGTCATCCTCATCTTTTTTTGCAGCAGCTTTTTCCTCATCAGAATCTGGTAGGTTAGGGGCTTTGCCGTCTTTTGAAAGTACGATAGCATACAGTGAACGCGTGGTTTTAGGGTCATACGAACTCATGTCTAACCATCCAGAAGCCAGTCCATAGTCTGTACTTGCAAGCGTGTATAAATATTTTCCCGATGCGTCCCATACTGGCGTGATAGCGTCGGCAATAGGGTCCGTTAGTTGAATCGTCTTTTTTGTGTCAACGTTGTAGGCAAAAATTGCTTTAAAATGGCTCTGTTGCTGTCGTGCATAGGCGATAAACTTGCTGTCTGGTGACCATACTGGGTTCATAGAGCGATTAGGGTGCGCATAGGAATCTGTCGCGACTATGCTGGTTTTACCACTATCAACGTTGAGTATCCATATGTTATAATGCGTGTCAGTATAAGCAATGTGCTTACCGTCTGGTGACCAGTCTGGTTTAAAGTAAAAGGTAGGTTCTGGTAGGTCTATGCTACGCTGGTTCTCACCAAACTGGTCTGCGATGACCATGCTGTACTCGCCGCTTGCATCGCTAAACCATGCGATTTTATCGCCTTGCGGTGACCATATAGGATTGCGGTCTGCAACGCCAGGACTGTTTGTAATGTTACGCCACGAGCCGTTTTCTTTAGGAACGGTAAATAATTCACCTATATATTCAAACAAGGCGCGTTGCCCTTGCGGCGATAAATTAGGGTTTAATAAATTACGGCCGGTTACGGTTTCCCATCGTGGTCTTGAAAAATTAAGGTCTGCACGTACGGTAATTTCAAGCTCCTTAATAGTTCCAGTGGCTGGATTCAATATTTTCAAAGTGCCACCGTGCTCGTAGATGATATTTTGGGAGTCGGCATCGAGGCTTTTAACGTCAAATTTTTTGTGGAATGTATGCTGTTTCTCGATTTTGGTGGCTGGGTCATACGACCATATATTGCTTGTGTAATCGCGTTCTGATATAAAGTAAACCACACCTTTGTGCCACACAGGTTCTAGGTGGCGCTCTTTAGTAGGCTGGCTTGTGGTTTGCAGTTCGTTTGTTTTCATATTCACAATCCATATGGGCATGGCCTGACCACCGCGGTAATTGCGCCATTCAGAATCCCATGAGGTAATAGGCGTGTAGGCTATATAGGTTCCATCTTCTGAAATCTCGCCATATGCAGCGCGTTTAAGCGGCAGTGCAGTAGGAAAAGCATCATCTGTACCTATGGTGAAAAAGCGCGTTGTTTCGGTAGGTTTTCCCTCGCGGTCTGACCTGAAAAGCACCTTGCCGTCTGGTGTCCAGCCTTGAACAAAATCGCTTGCTGGGTGATAGGTAAGTCGTTTAGGAGTGCCGCCAGCTGCTGGAATTACAAACACGTCAAAATTGCCATCGTATTGCGCCGAAAACGCAATCATACTGCCGTCATTTGAATAATGCGGACTCAGTTCATAGCCCGTATCGCTGGTGAGTCGCACCGCGTCGCCACCGTTAATACTACTTTTCCACAGGTCGTTTGCATAAATAAATACCACGTCGTTGCCATGTATGGTAGGCTGCCGTAGCAACTTTGTACCTTGTGCAAGTGCCAGTGCCGGAATCGCGGTTAGTAATAGTAAAATATAGCTTTTCATCATGTTGTTTTTAGGTTTGTCTAAGGTAAGAAATATTCTGTTTGTTGTTGCTTGTTACGCTTTCGCGAAAGCGGAATCCTCACTACCTTGCTACCATGAATCCGGCCCTGGAATATATAGACCGCGCTCCCGAGCCTTTTAGGGCCATTATGCTGCACCTGCAAATGCTGGTTGAAGCTGCATGTCCTAGCGCGCAATTAAAATTTAAATGGCATTTACCGTTCTATTATCTAGACGAGAAAACCATGTTTTGCTTTTTTAATTACCGCAAGACCTTTGTAGATTTAGGACTTGCATACGGGAATTTACTAAGTGATTCCCACGGTGTTTTAGTAGCTGGCGAAAACCGTAAAATGATGCGTTCTCTGCGTTATTATGAGCTGGAGGCGATAGATGATGCTGTTGTCATTGAGACTTTGCAAGAACTGGAACAGTTGCGCACTGCTGCAAAAAGGAAAACCACATGAGAATTGGTAAACTGCGTTTTGTGCTGTTGCTGGCTTTTGTTGCAACGGTTGTGGTGGGTCTAAAATATGAGACGGAACTGGTTTCTATTTACAAAAAAATACAGCGACGCGTGCGTGTAGACGAGTCTTATAAACGTGCTGCAATAAGTGCTTACGAGTTGCACGGAATAGATGTTTCACATTATCAAGAACGCATAAACTGGAGCGCATTAGAACATCCTGACACGACTAAAACCATTCATTTTGCATTTATAAGAGCGACTGCAGGGCTCCTAAAAGACACACAGTTTAATCGTAACTGGAACGGAGCGACTTCACACAGCATTGTAAAAGGTGCCTACCATTACTACCACAGCGATAAGAACAGTGCACTGCAAGCTGCTCATTTTATAAGTGCCGTAACCTTAAAAAAGGGTGATTTACCACCCGTGCTGGATATAGAGGAATTACCTAAAAGCCAAAGTCAAGAAAACTGGCGTGTAGGTCTAAAAAACTTTTTAGGAATTTTAGAAGCGCATTATGGTGTAATGCCCATTGTTTACACAGGTGATGCATTTTATAATGATTACTTAGCAACAGACACTTATTTTGAAGAATATGACCGTTTGTGGATTGCAAACTACGGTAATGTAGAGGCGCCGTTTGCTGACTGGAGTTTTTGGCAATACACAGACGCTCTACCCGTGAAGGGAATTGAAAAACCAGTAGATGGGAATGTTTTTAAAGGAAGTTTTTTAGAGTTTGAGCAGCTGCTTGTTGAATAGTTGTTAGCTTTAAACCATAGGCGCAGTTACAGTTCCTAGAGGCCATTTGGATATATCTATTTATGACGGCTTCAAAATTTGAAACGATTATTTGGAGTTTGTGATTTGGAATTTGTGATTTTATTTAAAACCCATTTAAAAGCTGCCTAATAGCGACAAGCCTAGTAAGCAATCCTTCCAGATGTTTAAGGTCAAGCATGTTTGCGCCGTCACTTTTTGCATTTGACGGGTCAAAATGTGTTTCTATAAACAAACCGTCCACGTGGTTAACGATACCTGCGCGGGCTATGGTTTCTATCATGTCTGGTCTGCCACCTGTTACTCCACTGGTTTGATTGGGTTGCTGTAAACTGTGTGTGACATCCAGTACGGTAGGCGCGTATTCACGCATGGTGGGAATACCTCTAAAATCTACAATCATATCTTGGTAACCGAACATGGTACCACGGTCCGTAATCATTACTTGCTCGTTGTTTGAGTCTGTAACTTTTGCAACGGCGTGTTTCATGCTTTCTGGAGACATGAACTGGCCTTTTTTGAGGTTCACGACTTTACCGGTTTCGGCAGCGGCGACTACAAGGTCTGTTTGTCTTACTAGAAAAGCTGGGATTTGTAGGATGTCTACATACTCGGCAGCCATTGCGGCATCACTTATTTCATGAATATCTGTTACCGTAGGAACTTTAAAAGTCTCAGACACCTTACGTAAAATTTTTAATGCTTTCTCGTCACCTATGCCGGTAAAGCTATCTACCCGACTGCGGTTTGCTTTTTTGAAACTACCTTTAAATACATATGGAATCTTTAAATCGTCTGTGATACGAACCACTTGCTCTGCAATGCGTAGTGCCATTTCTTCACTTTCTATAGCACAAGGCCCAGAGAGTAAGAAAAAGTTATTTGCATCTAGATGTTTAAGCTGCGGTATTTTAGAAAGATTCATGTGCTAGTTTTTTAAAGGAGTAGGATAGAAGGTTATAAAAACTGTTTAGGAAAGCTCTGCAACGTCGCCGTCCCAATTGCTAAATCCACCTAAGAGATTGTACGTGTTCTCAATACCCATTTGGTTCATAATCTGACAAGCTTGACCGCTACGGCCACCTGAACGGCAGTAAACATAATAGCTTTTTGAAGCATCCATAGCATTGATGGCATCCATAAACCCTTGTGGATTGTGAATATCGTGGTGCAGTGCTCCAGGTATAATACCTTCTTCTACTTCTTCAAGCGTACGCACGTCTAGGATAACAGCATCTGGATTTGCTGCTACTTGTTCTTTCCACTGTTCTTTGGTGATGTCTTGCATGTACGGTTTTTTAAGACTGCAAAAATACGAAACTTAGTGGGTTTGTGAGTCTTTGGGTTGCTGAGTGTTTTTGAGTATGTTCGATTAGAGAATAAATGTTGGCCAGTCTTAAAGCCTCCAACTTTTTATTGAAATTCTATATTCTAAAATCTATACTCTATAGTCCACCTTCAGTTAATCAGTTCTCAAAATTTACATTACAAATTCTATTTCTTAATAGAGCACCCTATTGCTACTGTTTTCTTATTTTCAATCTCTTTTCCTTCAAGTAATGCGGTAACTGCATTATCTAAAAAAGTGTTCTTAACAGCGGCTGCATCTTTATGATTGTCGTCTATCGCTCCTATGTATTTAACGATGTTCTTACCATTCTCCTTTTGTAATAAGAAAACGTGTGGTGTTTTAGTAGCGCCATATTGCGGATAGATTTGTTGCCCAGCATCAAAAAGATATGGAAAGGTGAATCCTTTTTCCTTAGCACGTACCTTCATATTGTCAAAACTGTCTTCAGGATATGCGGTCGGGTTATTGGGATTGATGGCGATTACTGGGTAACCTTTTTCCTTGAACTTTTTATCAATAGCAATAATACGGTCCTCGTATGCTACAGAGTATGGACAATGGTTGCAGGTGAAAATAACGATAAAGCCTTTGGCGTTCTTATAATTTGCAAGAGAAACCATCTTGCCGTCAATATTTTTAAGTTTAAAATCAGTTGCGACGCTGCCTATATCGTATCCTGATACGGTTTCTTCTTCTACCGATTTATCAACTGTTACAGTGTTGTCATTTAATGCAATAAGTTCTTCTTTAGCTGCGTCTTTACATGAAAGACTCATTGTAAGAATTGATAATATTGCTAGTGTGATTTTTAGATTTTTCATTGAAATGTTTTTAAAGCTTTTTCAAGTTCGCTATAGGTGAACTCTTGATTATAAAAGCGAGATTGTGTTTTAGATTTAATAAGGGTTACAGGTATCGCTCCATCCCAGTGCGCGTCAACCATGGGAATCCATTCTGCTGCATACGGGTCGTTGAGCAAGAAGAC
>JANQTO010000022.1:4101-8173 GCA_030731685.1 Nonlabens sp. | reverse complement strand
ATTGGTTATTGGTTATTGGTTATTGGAGTTTTAAAAACTTTGTACAACATAAAAGTTTATTACGTTAAATTTTCAAATCTGTCTAACTTAAATTGCAACAGTCACTATGGTTGAAAACTGCAAAAATCCCATCCCAGCATTCAATAAGGGAAGGAGCTTTTTTTACTGCAAAATGAATGAACTCGTGCTTTAATACGGAAACTGAACACTGCTTACTGCAAACTGCCTACCGCCTACTGCAAACCTAAATCCCGCGACGTTTCATTTCTTTTTTGATAAGTGCTAACTCACGACCCATTTGACCAGCAACTGAGGTATTTTCTTGTGCACGTCTAATGAGATATGGCATAACGTCTGCAACAGGTCCAAAAGGTAAAATCTTAAACACATCATGTCCTAAGGCAGCTAAATTGTAGGTTAGGTTATCGCTCATACCGTACAGTTGGCCAAACCACACATCTTTGGAACTAGGCGGAATACCCTTTTCCTTCAAAATTTGCATCGCTTCTAAAGTGCTTTGCTCATTATGTGTTCCTATAAATAATTTAATAACTTCTAACCTATCAAGTATAAAACGCATTACGCTGTTAAACATAGCGTCTGTCGCTGGTTTGTCATCGCATATAGGCGACTCGTAACCCATTTTTGCAGCGCGTTCACGCTCTTTTTCCATATATGCGCCTCGCACGATTTTAGCTCCTACGATAAAATTGTTTTCCCTAGCATCTTCATAAAGTGCAGTGATATAGTCCAACCGGTCCTTGCGGTAACATTGTACGGTATTTACTATAATAGCTTGCGTTTTATTGTATTTGAGCATCATATCTCTTATGAGACTATCTGCTGCATCTTGCATCCATGTTTCCTCTCCATCAAACAAAATACCTACTTGATACTCGTTTGCTGTCTTACAAAGTAAATCAACACGGGCGACGATTCGTTCCCATTCCTGTTGTTCTTGAGTGGTTAAAGTTTTGCCTTCGGTAATTTGTTGCCATATGTAGAAGCGTCCTATACCAGTTGGTTTAACTACCTCAAACGGCAGCGCCTCGTGCGCCGCTGCTCCTTTTATGAGTGATAATTTCTTTTGCACAACCGCGTCAAAGTCGGCCTCACTTTCTTTTCCTTCAACACTATAATCCAAAATACTGCTCACGCCTTTATCATACATGCGCTCCACAACTGGCATGCACTCTTCTACCGTGGTACCTCCACAAAACTGACTGAAAATGGTCTTTTTGATTAATCCCTTTACAGGTAATTTCCACTGCAGTGCGGTCATTGTAAGCTTAGAGCCTATATCTACGAGCCACTGCCTGCCCATGGTTGAAAAAATAAAATGCGATTTTTTAAGCTCAGTATCAGACTGTAACGCAAACGCATTTGCCGTATTTTCAAAAGGATTGTTTTTCATGTAACAAATATAATATTCAAATAGGTGGCAATCCATCACAAGTCGCTACTTTTGATGCAACATTACGGTGCAGTATGTTCTTTGTTTCGCTTTCGCGAAAGCGAAATAGAAGTACTTCACTACAATAATTAATGCTAGAGCGCTATAAAATCACCATGACTTCTATTTTCAACGACGACTATTCTATACATTTTCAAGAACAAGTCTATACAGAGCTTAATGCCCATGTGGCGATACAGCAACCGAGTACCATATTTGTGCTGGTTGATGAAAATACCATGGCGCATTGCTATCCTTATTTTATAGCGCGATTAGAAACGACGGCACGTATCGAGGTTATAGAGATAGATGCTGGTGAAACTTATAAAACCATAGACACTTGTGTGGGCGTTTGGAGTGCTCTCGTTGAACTGGGTTGCGATCGCAATAGTTTACTTATAAACTTAGGTGGTGGCGTTATCACAGATTTAGGTGGTTTTATAGGTAGTACTATAAAACGCGGTATTCCATTTATACATGTTCCTACAAGCCTACTAGCAATGGTAGATGCCGCGATAGGCGGTAAAAATGGTGTAGACTTGGGGAATCTTAAAAACCAAATAGGTGTTATTAACACACCTATTATGACGTTAATAGACGTGACTTTTCTTAAAACAATGTCGCATCGCGAACTCGTAAATGGCAGCATAGAAATGTTCAAGCATGGCCTTATTGCAGACCGAGCATACTGGGAGGACATGAAAGAAAACGTGGATTATACCTCAACTACTTTTGCGCATCTCGTTTATCAGAGTGTTCTTATCAAAAATGAAATCGCCTCAAGTGACCCTTTAGAAAATGGTGCTCGTAAAGCTCTCAATTATGGTCACACTATAGGCCATGCCATAGAATCATATTGTATGGCACATGACGAGGAACCTGAATTGTTGCATGGCGAGGCTGTTGCAGCTGGTATTTTGATTGAATCATTTTTAAGCATGCATATATGTGGTCTTTCACAAGAGGCATATGATAATATAAAAGCGTGGTACGTTGGTTTAGATTTAAACCTCAGCTTCAGCCTTGATGCTATTACAACCATGCTGGAACTAATGAAGCACGATAAAAAGAACGTGAATGGTGAAATTCGATTTGTTCTTTTAGAACGTATAGGGCAGTTTAAGGTAGATGTTACGGCGTCTGAAGCTTTAGTTCGCAGAGCGTTTGAAGAACTTTAAATTGCAATTTGACACTAGCAAACGTGTTTCAAAAATAATCGGCACGATTAGAAAAAATGTTTTGTACACAAATATGTTTTACTATAAATTCGCAATATCCCTTAATCACTACGTATGAGAAATGTAATAGTTGACTATAAAAAACTAACACCCGACGTTCTACAGTTGCTTGTAGCTAGATATCCCGACGGTTATGGAGATGATGACATTATCGTTTTTAAAAATCACAAAAACGAAGTGATAGAGGCTGTTGAGGTACTTACTACCGATACTAAATACCTTGTCAAAATATCTCAAAAGCTCACCAGACAGATGGAAGCCTTTGAAATAG
Source organism: Nonlabens sp. (assembly GCA_030731685.1). Classification (GTDB taxonomy): domain Bacteria; phylum Bacteroidota; class Bacteroidia; order Flavobacteriales; family Flavobacteriaceae; genus Nonlabens. Next base: position 5,211 of record JANQTO010000022.1, on the reverse strand, counting down.
ACGACTATGATGACAAAGACATGGCCGACCCAGATTCATTACCCAACTTAGATGATGAAGAGGCAGAAGAAGTCGCAGATGACGCTCCTCTAGCCGATGAGGCAGAAGATTAATGATACAGTATACATTTTTAAACAAGAAGACATTCAATTAATTGAAGGTCTTCTTGTTTAGAAATAATAGGTGAAATTCAGGTGTGCTGTTAAAGCTTCTAAAGCACAAACTTGACAACCTCAACAAAACCATTATTTTCAACGGTAGCTATATACAATCCCTGATTCCATGAAGCTGTATTTACTGTAAATGAATTACTAGTTGCTGCAACGTTAAACACTTCTTGCCCCTGTAAGTTTACGATTGAAATATTTGCGCGCTCTAGAGTGTCGCCTTCAAATACAAGTACATCCTTACTAGGTTGATAGTGCTTAATTTGTTGTTTTGTAAAGTCATTATTGGATAATAAGGATATTGGTAAAATACGTAAGTTGTTAAAGTAAACATCAAATGTAGCGGTAAACGTAAGTCCTACTATACGAGCGGTGCTTAAGTTTGTAGCATTTGCAGCGTTATCTACCATGAATGCACCTGTATTCCCAGGACTTATAGCGATTTGATTTGATATAAGGTTATTGTTAACGTCTGCTACCAGCATGGTATGATTGGAATTGCTTGATGTGTTTCGATAATCAACACTTACAAAATTAAAGTTTTCGGTCTGCCCATTTTTAATTAAAGAAATAGTCCAGTTTTGCTGTGGTCTACTTCCCGTGGAACCATAAAAATATTTGTCGGTACCTGTTATGGCATTCACGACAGCGCCGGCGGCTGCACCGTGAACAACCGTGACCCTATAACCATCGCCATTTAAAAATATGTCTTGAGTTATGGTCCCTCCATTTACAGTAGCATTATCAAAATCAAATTCAATAAACGATTGTGCGTGGGCTATACCTATGCATAGGATTGCTAAAATAGTAAGGTAGTTTTGTTTCATTGGGTTGGTTTTAAGCACTTAACATACGACATTTTTACTAAAAATTAATTTTAGCTTATCTGTTACTCGATAAACTCAAAAAAAATGACGACAACGTAAACTTCATTCAACTAAAA
>JANQTO010000022.1:0-4091 GCA_030731685.1 Nonlabens sp. | reverse complement strand
CGCCCTGAAGTTTCAGAGCGTTTTTATTAATATGATTATGATGCAACAATTATGAGTTGCCACAACATGATGTGAATTCTAGTTGCTTTTTGCAATTACCGCTTGAACCTTGTCTGCAGCTTCTTGGAATTCTATGGCGCTTTGCACGTCCATTCCACTGTTGTCTATTAATTCTTTTGCAATTTCTGCATTAGTTCCTTGTAATCTCACAATCAAAGGAACATTCATAGAATCACCCATGCTTTTCTTAGCATCAATAATTCCTTGTGCAACACGGTCACATCGTACGATACCACCAAATATGTTTACCAAGATTGCTTTTACTCCTTTATCCTTTAAGATAATTTTGAAAGCCTCTTCTACTCTTTTAGCATCTGCAGTACCACCTACATCGAGGAAGTTTGCAGGCTCACCACCAGCTTGTTTGATAAGGTCCATGGTTGCCATAGCAAGACCAGCACCATTTACCATACAACCTACGTTACCATCTAGGTCTACGTAGTTAAGTCCTACTGCTTTTGCCTCTACTTCTATAGCGCTTTCCTCACGAGTATCGCGCATCGCTTCAATATCTTTGTGACGGAACAATGCATTCTCGTCAACTGTAATCTTACAGTCTACAGCGATAATGGTATCATCACTTGCTTTAAGTACTGGGTTAATTTCAAATAAAGCAGAATCTGACCCTACGTAAGCATCATAAAGAGCATATACAAATTTTGTCATTTCTTTAAACGCCTTACCTCTCAACCCTAAATTGAAAGCGATACGTCTAGCTTGGAAGCCTTGTAGCCCGTGTGATGGGTGAATAGTTTCTGTGAATATAAGATGTGGAGTTTCCTCAGCAACCGTTTCTATATCCATTCCACCTTCTGTAGAATACATAATCATGTTCTTTCCTTGAGCACGGTCTAACAGTACAGACATGTAGAATTCCTGTATCTCACTCTCTCCTGGTGCATAGACATCCTCAGCTACGAGTACCATGTGTACACGCTTACCTTCGGCAGTGGTTTGTGGAGTTACAAGGTCCATACCTATAATATTACCGGCTATTTCCTTAACTTCCTCAAGGTTTTTTGCAAGTTTAACACCGCCACCTTTACCGCGTCCACCTGCGTGAACCTGAGCTTTTATAACGTGCCAGCCAGTGCCAGTTTCTTCTGTAAGTTGCTTTGCAGCCGCTACAGCTTCTTCAGCAGTGTTTGCGATTTTACCACGTTGTACGGTTACACCATAACTAGCTAATATTTCTTTTCCTTGATATTCGTGAAGATTCATAAAGGTTATTTAAGTTCCATGTTAAGTCTTGCAAAAATACTAAAGTGCACCTTGAATTTGAAACAAAAAACAGGTTAATATAAGCAGCTAAACCCACCAAATGACACTTATTGTCATCCAACCGTAAAACTTTAGGCTTTCTTTGATAAAATTTGAAGTCCAGTAGTTAATTTTGTTAGCTTAATTTTTTAAGCATGGAATCCCAAGATTTAATCAACATCGCGCAAGAATATGGTAGCCCGGTGTATGTTTACGACGCAAATACTATTGCGTCGCAGTATGAACGTTTAGTGTCCGCTTTCGCGAAAGCAAAATCCCTACGTATACATTACGCAGTAAAGGCATTATCTAACATATCTGTCTTGAAGCTTTTTAAACAGTTGGGTGCTGGACTGGATACCGTGAGTTTACAGGAAGTGCAACTAGGTCTTGCAGCTGGCGTAGACCCTAAAATGATAATCTATACGCCTAACGGTGTTTCCCTCGCCGAAATCGAAAAAGTAGCCGCTATGGGTGTGCAAATCAATATAGACAACTTGTCCATATTAGAGCAATTTGGTTCAAAGCATCCTAAAACTCCAGTTTGTGTGCGTATTAATCCGCATGTGATGGCTGGTGGTAATGCAAATATCTCTGTAGGTCATATCGATTCAAAATTCGGAATCTCCATACATCAAATACCGCATTTACTACGCATTGTAGAAAATACAAAGATGAACGTAAATGGCATTCACATGCACACGGGTAGTGACATTCTAGACATAGGCGTGTTTTTATATGCTACCGAAATTTTATTTGAAACCGCTGCAAAGTTTAAAGATTTAGAGTTTATCGATTTTGGAAGTGGTTTTAAAGTTCCCTACAAAGAAGGTGATGTTTCTACCGATATTGAAGATTTAGGTGAGCAACTAAGCGAGCGTTTTAATCAGTTCTGTAAAGATTATGGTCGCGATATAACACTAGCATTTGAACCAGGAAAATTCTTAGTAAGTGAAGCAGGTTATTTCCTAGCACAGGTAAATGTTGTGAAACAAACGACTTCAACAGTTTTTGCTGGAATAGATAGTGGTTTTAATCACCTTATAAGACCTATGCTTTACGGGTCATATCACGGTATTAAAAACATCTCAAATCCTACGGGCCGTAACAGGTTTTACAGTGTTGTAGGTTATATATGTGAAACAGATACTTTTGCAAATAACAGACAAATAAGCGAAATTACAGAAGGTGATATTCTCGCATTCTCAAATGCTGGTGCTTACTGCTACTCTATGGCCAGTAACTACAACTCCCGTTATAGACCTGCCGAAGTTTTGTGGTACAATGGCGAGGCACATTTAATAAGAGAACGCGAAACGATGGACGATATTCTGAAAAATCAGATACTACTTGATTTTAAAGATGTTGCTGTTCCGGCTTAGTATCCATTACTAGGTTACTCTACAAACTTCTCCATATAGATAAAGGCTTTAGGACGTTCCTAAAGCCTTTTTTGAATTTTATAAAAACACAATTTTAATATAGTATTCATTATTTTCTACAAACCACAACCTATAGGACTTCCATCGGGTATGTCCAGTGTAGGCAAGGAATTATACTCCTGTGGATTTGTAAGATAATCTGTGAGCATTTTATAGAGTTGTTTAGAGGATGCTTCTCTATCGCGTTTGAGATTTTTTTGAAGTTCTGTAAGCGTTTCTAGAATAGCCGCTCGCACATGTATTTGTGTTTTATCGTTTTTATGAGCATTAATGAGAGTATTAATAAATCGCTCTTGGACTGTAGCAGCCAGACTTTTTTCATAGACGCTATTTGAAATACCTATAAATACTTTTTCTTTACTACGCGCTAACAATTCTTCAATGGATAGATTATTGTTATCAAGCGCATGATTTATGGCAACTGCATTAAGACGCTCTGGATTTAAAAGAAAATTGAACGTCATTTCAACACTCGTTGCAGCAGCATATACAGGGTCAAATCCTGCACCTGCATTAGATTTAAAACTTTCTCTATCCCGTGAGTATCCATAAGCGCGTGGAGGAAAAAGACTGATCACCTGTTGCGGAATGACTAATTCATCGACGGCTACGGTTTCTAAAACTGCGTTTAGCGCAGCTAGCTGAGCCGTTTTTCCAACAAATGTATACGATGCCTCGTCCCTAGTAGCATACTTATAATTCAATCCCGCTATATTCTTAACAGCAGACTCTGTCTGGTAACGGTGACTTAAATAAACTGGAACAAATACATCTTCTAAAACACTTAATGGGTCTGTGCTTTTAACGTTGTACTTACTAAACTGATTCATAGCAACCTTGCGCACAGCAAGAACACGTTCTAATTCTGCCGCAGCATTTGCGCCATTGTCCCATAAATGAGCAGTTGCATGGGAACCTGAAGCATCTCTAGCGTCACTGTCTGTTATAAAAGCAATGCCAGACGCTTTCATACGTTCGAGGGTTTCATTCAAATATTCTTTTTCTTTCTTTGGTTCCACTGGTGCGCCGTAAGAATATTGCACAATTAACTTATCCCAAGTAGCTATACCCGTGGCATAAGCGTCTGATAAATCTATGGAACCGTCTACCAGCTTCACATATGGATGCGGATAATCCATAACGCTAGCTCTGTCGCTTGCACTTGCAGCAAAATTATGAGCAAAACCAAGCGTGTGCCCTAATTCATGCGCACTTAATTGACGTATTCTCGCAAGCGCCATTTCGAGCATCGCGCTGCTATTAGTATCACTTGTTTTAAAAGGTTCTTTTAACAGACCTTGAGCTATCATAAAATCCTGACGTATGCGT
>JANQTO010000021.1 GCA_030731685.1 Nonlabens sp. | reverse complement strand
TACTTCTATATTTATGACAACAAAACCTACGTAGACCACAACATGCAAGAAACCTGCGACGGGTCTGCGGACCATTTTAGATTGTCCTAATGCAATACGCGCCATTTGCGCCCAGCGCTCTGCTTTACGGTCGGAGCGGTCTACTTCTTTTCCGAGCTTCACATTGCGTATCATTTTACGAATGTTACTAGCAAAGTAGCCTATGCCGGCTAGCAATAGTATTAAAAACAGTAGGTTGGGTAGGTATTGCATCATAATTATTTGTCTCTATCTTCGGGTTTGTCGTATTCTCCTGGTTTCTTTCCAAAAACAGAAAAATGTACATAACGTTTAGGATTAAGCTTAATGTCTTGCATGAGCATTTCGGCTTGTCTTGTTGTACGTTCTAAATTTTCATACAGTTTGTCGTCAGTCATCAACTTTCCTAAACTTCCTTTACCACTACTCACATCGTCTAGAACTCCGTTGAATTTTGCTATAGAAGTTTCCAGCTCCTGAACAACATTTGCAATTTCCACTTTTGCCAGCTCATCAGACATGGCTGCAAAATTTGTTGACGTTTTATCTAGGTTGGTAATGGTTCTGTCCAGTGACTTTCTGTTAGTTGTAATTAGACTGTTTGCATTAGCAGATAATCCTTGTAATGAAATTAAGGTCTTATTCATCTCTGTCAGTCCAGATTCTATAGAACGTCTTGTATTAGGATTCATAATTTTGTGCAAGTCTGTCATTACAGAATCCGCACTTACAATCATGTTTTCTATTTTATCCTTCAGCGGTAAGAATTCTTCCATAACTTTTCCCTGCAAGCCGTCATCAACAGCTGAGCGCAGCGTGTCACCAGATTTTGCCATGCGCCTAGACGCCGACTTAAAATCGGGAAGTATAGCAAGTGCCTTTCCTCCTATTAAACTCGTGCTATAAACACTCGCCATACTCTCTGCCGAAAAGGTAAAGGATTCATCTACGTGAAAAGTAACAAGCAACCTACCGCTACTGTCCAAGAAATCTATATCATCTATGTTACCTACTTTCAAACCGTTTATAGTTACCGGTGCCGATTTTGCCAATCCCTCAACATTCTCATCGACAGCATAAAATTTACGGTCGTTTTTAAAAAGGTTACGACCTTTCAAAAACTGATAACCAAATATAAACAAAGCTATTGCAGACACTGTAAGCAAACCTACTTTAACCTCTTTAGAAAATTTCATAATTGTGCATTTTAAACAAATGTAACAAACTAGCGCACGCTGTACACATAGATAACATTACTTTAAGAATAATTAAAGCTTTGAAATTACGCCATTCTTCTCAATGACTATAAAAGCCTCTGTATATCCTTTTGACTTTGCAGTGGCTAGTAGCTCGCGCGCAGCGCTCTCTGTAGCCTCGGCACCAGTAAAATATTTATACAAATTTCCTATACGCACTCTGGAGATTTTAGGTAGATTTTTAAAATTTGACGGTGACTCCTCTATTTTTTTGCTACTAGCAGCAAGCTGTACTTTATAGAACGTACCGTTTTTTACTGCAGTACTTGTTGATGCGCCAGAAGCCATAGGTTTATCCACCCTATTTTCGGGTACCACTATATCAGGAATTACTTCTTCTATATCAATATCGTCGATAACAAAATCATTGATATCACGGTTTGAA
>JANQTO010000020.1:896-1660 GCA_030731685.1 Nonlabens sp. | reverse complement strand
ACCCAACAACCCATTACACGGCGTTAAACTCGCACAAATCGTAGACGACCTCGTCAATAAATTAGGCTGGGACGAGCTGGGTGACCGTATACGTATCAATTCGTTTAATACGAACCCAACCGTAAAATCAAGCCTTAAATTTTTACGACGCACACCGTGGGCTCGTGAAAAAGTGGAGCAGTTATGGGTGGAGCTTTTTGGTCAAGACGATAAAGTGGTCTAAACAACAATAACATAGCATTAACACGCAAGCCATTTCCTAGGTATATATTTGACACCATGGAAAAATCTACTTCTACTAAAAAACCTTGGTACAAACGTAAAAAGGTGATGATACCGCTGGTTATCGTATTACTGCTTATAGGTTGCCGCATTTATTTACCGTATTACGTAAAAGACCAGCTCAACAAAACGCTGGCAAATATCCCAGGATATTATGGACATATAGATGACGTAGGTATTTCACTCTATCGTGGTGCATACCAGCTAAACGACCTCTACTTAGACAAAAAAGATTCTAAAACCCAAACCCCGTTTTTAGACTTTCCAAAGACAGACATTTCCATACAGTGGCGTGCCCTAATCAATGGCCGTGTGGTGAGTGAAATTACCATGGTAGAACCCACCATCATTTACACTTTTGAAGACCACGTGGCGGCAGACGGAACGCTAGAAGAGCCTAGCGTTGAAGTTTGGTACAGCGTCCTTACAGACATTATTCCGTTAGACATTAATAAATTTGAAACTATAGACGGTACATTTAA
>JANQTO010000020.1:0-886 GCA_030731685.1 Nonlabens sp. | reverse complement strand
CGATGTGGACCTGCTTGCGACAAACCTCCAAAACGTTGTTCAAGAGACAAAATCTCTACCTTCAGACTTAAAAATGACCGCAACTACCATAGGAAACGGTGCATTAACGGCAAATGGTAAACTAAACCTCATCAAAGAGATTCCAGACATGAATCTGGACTTATCCATCAAAAATGCAGAAGTTACCGCACTGAATGACTTAACCTTATACTATGCGGGAATCGATTTTGAAAGTGGAAAATTTGAACTAGCCAGCGAGCTCGCGATTGCAGACGGCTATATGAAAGGATATTTCAAACCATTGCTTACAGATACAAAGATTGTAGATAAATGGAGCGACCCAGACACAGATGCTCTGAAAATAGTATGGGAAAGCTTTGTAGGACTTTTCAAGTTTGTTTTGAAAAATCAAGGTACAGATACACTTGCTATGAATATTCCTATGGAAGGTCCGCTAGACGATGCAACTGTAGGCGTATGGTCATCAGTATTTAGCGTATTTAAAAATGGATGGTTCAGCGCATTTGATAGCGACGTGGATGGAACGATAGATTTTGCAGACGCATTTAATGATGCCAAGGAAGAAAAGGACAATGAAGGGAAAAGCGAGAAGAAGATTGCTCGAGAAGATAGACGTGAGCAACGAAGAATAGACCGCATAAAACGCCGTGCAGAACGCAAAAACACCGATGACGACCCAGAAAACAATATCAATGTAAAGCAGGAAATTGAAGAAATCAAAAAGGGCTAAAAGCTCCGTAATCTGATAACTACAATAACTTTAGAAGTACAAAAGCCACATAAATCATAGATTTATGAGGCTTTTTAAATATCAAAAATAGAAGCTATCTACACATTAAACAAGAAGTGCATAATATCACCATCC
>JANQTO010000019.1:226-1663 GCA_030731685.1 Nonlabens sp. | reverse complement strand
TATGTCCATGCTTTATGGTACGACAGACGTGATAACAGACCAGCAGGGAATGTTTGTGATGAAGCGTGCCTATTTTGGTGAGGAAACATATACCTATTTTAATGAAAATGCGATAAGTCTAAACATAGGTAGTTACGGACCTAATTTCACTAGAGAAAATACACGTACTTTGAACACGTTAGAGAATGACGATATCATTCTTGTAAAAGCACGTAATTTTGCTATTATCCAACATCAAATCTCAGAACCTAAAAAGAAAAACTAATGAATTTTAAATTGAAATATGCAGCATTCTTGTTGCTTACGGTCGCATTATTTGCCTGTAAGGATAATGATAAAAAAGAGAAAGTAGTTAAGGAACAATCCCTAAAACCCATATCTAACGACGATTTAGAAAATGCGGTTATCTACGAGGCAAACATCAGACAATATTCTCCTAAGGGAACGTTTAATGAATTTACAAAGGATATCCCAGAGCTTAAAAAGTTAGGAGTTAAAATCATTTGGCTCATGCCCGTTTTTCCTATCTCACATAAGAATAGAAAGGCAAAAGGCGATTTGATGGTTGAAGATATACCAGACATGCAAGAGCGCACAAAATACCTAGGTTCTTACTATGCCGTAGCCGATTATAACCGTGTAAATCCAGATTTGGGCACAGAGGCTGACCTTAAAAACTTAATCAAGACAGCTCACGATAATGGTATATATGTCATCTTAGATTGGGTAGCAAACCACAGCGGTTGGGATAACCCTTGGATTAATGAGCATCCAGAATATTATACTAAAAATGAAAAGGGAGAAATGATACATCCAGAAGGTACAGACTGGACAGATACTGCAGATTTAGATTATAGTAATGCCGGCTTACGCATCGCAATGCGAGAAAGCATGGAGTATTGGGTACGAGAATTTGACATAGACGGTTATCGTTGTGATGTAGCTGACAAAGTTCCGACAGATTTTTGGGTAGATACCGTAGGTGCACTTAAGCAAATTAAACCTGTTTTTATGCTTGCTGAAAGCGAGCAAAAAGACCTTTTTGAAGAAGCCTTTGATATGGGTTACAACTGGGAAGGACACCATTTAATGAATGGCCTTGCACAAGGTAAAAATACCGTGCAAGAATGGGACAGTTATATGGAAAGGGTGGATTCTTTATATCAAGAAGACGATATTCTTATGAATTTTATTACAAACCACGACGAGAACTCGTGGAATGGAAGCGTAAAGGAACGCATGGGTGACGCTGGAGAAGCTATGCTGGTGATGTCTTACGCTATTCCTGGAATGCCACTACTTTATTCTGGTCAGGAATATGGCATGGAAAAACGACTTAAGTTTTTTGAAAAGGACACGATTCCAAAGCAAAAAGGTCATATCTGGGACGTTATGCAACGCCTTGCCGATGTTAAAAACAATAACCCAGCATTACAT
>JANQTO010000019.1:0-216 GCA_030731685.1 Nonlabens sp. | reverse complement strand
GGTCTAGCCCAAGGTAAAAATACCGTTGAAGAATGGGACAACTACATGAAAAAAGTTGATTCTACATACCAAGAAGATGATATTCTCATGAATTTTATTACAAACCACGACGAGAACTCATGGAATGGAAGTGTTAAGGAACGCATGGGTGATGCTGGAGAAGCTATGCTTGTAATGTCTTATGCCATTCCTGGAATGCCACTTATATATTCTGGT
>JANQTO010000018.1 GCA_030731685.1 Nonlabens sp. | reverse complement strand
TTCCAAATCTCAAACTCCAAACTCCCTTTATTAATTGGGACTTTGGAGTTTTTTTATGTCTTTTTAAAGCTACAGGGGTTTGGTTTCTGCGTTCTAATTTGAGCCTGTTGCAGGTAGGTAAATTGTTTCCGCAGCTTTAAGGGTTGGGGAACGGAAACATGGTAATTCCCTAATTGTTTTTAAAACTAAAAATAATTTTAAAAAGTTTTATTCGTTTAGATTTGTGAATCAACCTTTACATTAAATGAATAAAGCTTTTTTTGTTGTCTTATTGCTACTTCTTGCAACACCAGCAGCAGCACAGAAATTTACCATAAAAGGAACCGTACAGGATTCCATAACCTCAGAAAAGCTTTTAAGTGCAACCGTTTTCTTAGAAAGTGCAAGCGACTCAACGCTTATTGCTTATTCTATTACCGATAATGCAGGTATATTCAGACTTATAGGTAACACGGCAACAGATAAAGTTAATTTCTACACTTCGTACCAAGGGTACAAGGCATATAAAAGCAGTTTTAAACTTAGCGACAATAGAGATTTAGACCTAGGAGCCATCAAGCTCATTGCCGATGTTGCCCAGCTAGACGGTATTTTGGTAGAAGCACGAAAAGCGCCTATTGTTATCAAGAAAGACACGATTGAATTCAATGCAAAATCGTTTAACACCGCAGCCGATGCCACACTAGAAGATGTCATGAAAGAGCTGCCAGGAGTAGAGATAGATGCAGAAGGTAAAATTACCGTCAACGGTAAAGAGGTTACGAGGCTTCTAGTCAACGGGAAAGAATTCTTCGGTAGTGACCCGCAAATTGCACTCAAAAATTTACCTAAAGAAATTATAGATAAAATACAGGTGACAGATTCAAAAACAGACGAGCAAAAGGTCACAGGTGAAGACGGCGATGCCACAAAAGCCGAAATCAACATAACCATAGATGAAGATAAAAACAAAGGATTTTTCTCTAGGTTCACTGCCGGCGGCGGCACAGACGAGCGCTTCCAGCTAAGCGGTATTGCAAATTACTTTAATGAAGATTTTAGGGTGAGCGTTCTCGCAAGTTCTAACAATATCAATAGTCCAGGATTTTCCTTTGATGAAGTTTATGATGCGATGGGTCGTAGTGCAAATACTATATGGCGCAATTCAAATGGTTCGTTTGGAATCAATGGATTGGATTTTGGCAGTGGCGGAGGCGGCATAACAACTTCACAAAGCGCTGGTTTCAACATTGCAAATGATTGGGGTAAAAAAGTCTCTGTAAACGGCAACTATTTTTACGGCGATAACAGTACAATCACAAGAACAGACTCGCGCTCGACTACATTTTTACCGGACCGGACCTTTACTACTGCAAGTACTGCAAGTTCAAATAGTGCTGGCGATAGTCATCGTTTTTCCTCAAGATTAGATATCAGGCCAGACACGTTGACAAGTTTTCGTATCTCGCCTTTGATTAATTACCGCAATACCATGTCTTCTAGTGCAAATAACAGCGCAAGTAGGGATGCTGCTGGAGCGTTAATAAATCAGGTCGAAACTGCAAATAACGCGCAGTCTTCAAATAGAGAGGTTACCTTAAACACTTATTCAAATAGACGTTTTAAAGCAAAAGGCTCATCTGTTGGGCTTGTTCTAAATTACAGTAATAACCTAGATGAAAGCGATAATGACTTTACCTCGCTGCAGCAAACGTTTACAGGAACGCCACAGACTGATGCTCAGGATCAAGCTATCAGGCAAGAAGATAAAAGCACTTCTATTACCGTAAGTCCCAGTTTGCGATTACCACTAGCCGAAAATTGGTTTATTAAAACCTCCTATAACTTTAATGCGAGAAATCAAACAAACAATCGGAGCGTTTTTGATAGAGATTCGGGAAATCCACAAGGAATTTTTAATAGTACTTTGAGTACGCAGTTTGATTTAAAGACTATTGAAAATACTCCGTCGGTAGGTTTTAGTTTCAATAATGACAAGTTCCGCTTCAATTTAGACGGTGGTGTTAATTTTCAATCTCTCGAGAATGAAGATTTATTGCGCGCCGTGCAGTTTGATAAAAACTTTACCTTACCTAATTTTAATTCAAGTATAAGCTATGAGTTTTCAGAAACAACATCTATTTATGTAAATTATTCAAACAATGCAAATGTTCCGTCCATTCAGCAGCTTGCGCCTGTGGAGAATAGAACAAATCCTCAAAATATCATAACCGGTAATCCAGACTTAGACGTTACGCAGCAGCACGAGATATATTTTAGCTTTAATTCCTATGACTGGGAACAAGGCAATGGTTTCTACGCAGGTAGTGGCATGTCTTTTACACAAAATCAAGTAGGTACCGTAACACTCACAGGGGCAGACCTTACCAGACGCACCACGTACGTAAATTTAAATGATGGTTATAACGGCTGGTTTTACAGCAGTTATTCCAGGTCATTTAAAAAGGACAAGCGTACCATACGAACAGAATTAGGAATAGACGGTAACTTTTCTCAAAATTATGGTTTTACAAATGGCGTAGAGTTTCAGTCCAACACGCTTTCGATATCGCCAAATCTAGATATGAGTTATGCAATTACAGACTTGATAAACTTAAAAACAGGGTATACATTAGGTTTAAACAGCACGCAATATGACATCGATTCCATAGACGACCAGGAATTTACAAACCACACTGCGAGTATAGACCTTACCACGTTCTGGCCTGAGAATGTAACCTTTGGTATACGAGGTGAGTACAATGTGTTCGGTAATATTACGGACGATTTTGACAATGACTCCTTCGTCCTTATAGGTAGTTTGGGCTATAAGTTTGCTGGAGATAAGGCGTCTGTAAAATTAACGGCATATGACCTTTTAAATCAGGTTATCGACACACGACGTGTAGTGACGTCAGATTTTGTTTCAGATAGAAGCAGCCTTGTCCTTAGACAGTACTTCATGGCTAGTTTCACCTACAAGTTCACCAAATTTGTAAAGGAAAAGGAAAAAGACGAAGACGCCATATTCTTTTTAGACTAATAGTTAATCACAGCACGGCACTATTTTCCTTTATTATGGCACATAATTCCTTCTTGTGGAAATTGGTTGATAGTACGTGATGCTTTTGTGAAATGCGCGGAGTTTCTTTGCTCTAAACAAAGGCCCAATGACATTTCGCTTTATATTAATAATTACTGTTTTCAGTTTTTTAGCTAACCTTGCGGGCGCTCGTGATTACGTGCGCACCTATTATGATAACGGAATGATAAGTGCTGAAGGCTGGATAGAAGACAATAAGAAAAATGGTTACTGGATTACCTATTCAGCGACAGGCGTAAAAACCACTGCCGGAAATTATTCAAACGACTTAGCGAGCGATTACTGGTATTTTTACGAAAATAATCGAGTGACTAAAGAAGGCTACTTTAAAAACGGCGCTAAAAACTCCTGGTGGACATTCTACCGTACAGGAGGCTTTAAAAAAATAAAAAAACAATTCAAAGACGATTTACTGACTGGCTACGTGCTTTATTATAAAAGTAGGATGCTTACTAAAGTAGAGGAATATCAGCGTAACCAGCGCTTAGGTCAGTGGAGCAGTTATCGTGCTTTTAAAAAGGACCATCCAGATTTCTCGCTCGCGACGCTCAACAATCGCATACGCTAATGTTGACGACCTTTTTTAATTACTACTTTTGCCACCCTAATATTAAATAGTTGAATCAAAAAACCATCATACGAGTTATTATTCCGGCCTATAATGAAGAAGCCTCCATTCCACTGGTAATTAAGGATATTCCTTCTCTAGTTTCTGAGATAATCGTAGTGAACAACAATTCTACAGACCGCACTGCTCAAGTAGCTGCTGCGGCTGGTGCGACAGTGCTTAGCGAGCCGCGTGGAGGCTATGGTTTTGCCTGTTTAAAAGGAATGGAATATCTTTCAAATCTGGAAGAGCCTACAGACATCGTAGTTTTTTTAGATGGTGATTATAGCGATTATCCAGAAGAACTCTTGCTCATAGTTGCTCCCATAATAGAAAATAACGTTGATTTTGTAGTAGGTTCTAGGGTTGCACGCTTTCGCGAAAGCGGTTCCATGACCATCCCTCAAATATTCGGTAACTGGCTGGCAACTTCGCTTATGACCCTGTTTTTTAATTCCCGTTTTACTGATTTAGGACCCTTTAGGGCTATTAAATACAACAAGCTTTTAGAAATCAATATGGTAGACCAGACCTACGGATGGACGGTTGAAATGCAGCTGAAAGTATTGAAAAGAGGATTTTCCTACGCAGAAGTACCTGTAAAATATAGAAACAGGATAGGTGTCTCAAAAGTTTCAGGAACCATTAAAGGTGCTATCTTTGCAGGTGTTAAAATTTTAACATGGATTTTTAAATACGGCCTTAAAAAATGATGATACTTGCTTTTAATTGGTACCCGCTTAAAATGGTGTGTATGGTTATCTACTCGATAGCACTCATACTTATTCTGTTTTATGCTATTGCTCAACTCAACCTGCTTTTTAATTATTTAAAAGCGCGTAAAAATGTGAAGCACGGGCCGCAATTTGACCTTAATAATCCAGATGAGGTTCCTTACGTAACCATGCAACTTCCTGTTTTTAATGAGGAATATGTGATGGAGCGATTGCTTGACAACATTGCGTTGATGGACTATCCACGTGAGAAATTTGAGATACAGGTTCTAGACGATTCTACTGACGATACGGTAATAGCCACAAAAGCACATGTTGAGAAACTTGCGGCTACAGGCTTAGATATTAAGCATATCACACGAACAGACCGTTCTGGTTACAAAGCTGGTGCGCTTAAAGAAGGTCTAGAAGTAGCAAAGGGTGAATTTATCGCCATTTTTGATGCCGATTTCCTTCCAGAACCAAACTGGCTGCTTAAAACTGTAGGTCACTTTAAAGACCCAGAGATAGGTGTTGTACAAACACGATGGGCGCACCTTAATAGAGATTACTCCATATTAACACGCATACAAGCATTTGCTTTAGATGCGCACTTTACACTAGAACAAGTAGGTCGTAATTCTAAAGGCCACTTTATAAATTTTAACGGTACTGCAGGTATATGGCGCAAACAAGCCATTTTAGATGCTGGTAACTGGGAAGGCGACACGCTTACTGAAGATTTAGATTTAAGCTACCGTGCACAACTTAAAGGATGGAAATTTAAATACCTAGAAGACGTTACAGCACCTGCCGAATTGCCAATAGTTATAAGTGCTGCGAGGTCCCAGCAATTTAGATGGAACAAAGGTGGAGCCGAAAACTTTCAAAAAATGTTTAAGCGTGTTGTGTCTAGCGACATGTCTTTTAAATCAAAGGTCCATGGTGTTATGCACTTGTTGAACAGTACGATGTTCTTAAACGTATTTCTTGTAGGTGTGTTGAGCATCCCGATGCTTTACATTAAAAATGAGCACGCTCACTTAGCAACCTATTTTGCAATAATGAGCTTCTTTGTTTCTAGCTCTATTATGTTTTTTATATGCTACTGGTATATGTATAAAATCACCTATGGTGGTGGTTTTAAGAACTTCATAAGCTTTATTGGAATGTTTTTTACATTCTTTTCCATAGCTATGGGCTTTTCATTACATAATTCCCTAGCGGTTTTAGAAGGTCATGCAGGTAAGCGCAGCGAGTTTGTGCGCACACCTAAATTCAACCTTGCAGCCGTAGGTGGAAACTGGAAAGCAAACAAATACCTGCGCAAAAAGATTAGTCCTAATGTTATTATAGAAGGACTGTTGTGCTTGTATTTTGCTTTTGGAATGTACTCTGCTTTTGTGGTGGGTGACCAAGGTGGTGATTTCGGACTGTTTCCTTTTCACCTGATGTTGTTCATCGGTTTTGGGTTTGTTTTTATACGTAGTATATCAGATAAATCGTAAATGGCGCGTAAACTAGGAAATCTTCTTGGTTTACTTAGTATTGCCAGTATTGTAGGCTATTCCTTTATGTTTGCGTTGGTGCGTGATGAGTTCTTGCAGCTCTTTGCCACCTACAGCATCCTGTTTGCCGCTTTCTTAGGATTTATGTACATAGCTAAGCACGTTCACCAGAATGAGTTGAGTATAGCCCCAGCTTGGTTAGGAACCTGGTTTTACGGCAACCCGATGTTAGGTGCGTTGTTTATGGTAGGTATCATATTCAGACTTTCCTTAATTGAGTACACGCCTAATCTATCACAAGATTTTTTTAGATTCATATGGGATGGCCATATGTTGCTAGGTGGTTATAATCCTTATCTTTATTTACCTCACGACTTAGTTGCATCAGGGAACATTTCACATATTCCTAATGCGACATTTTTGCACGCTCACATGGGCGAGATTTCAGTAAATAATTACACAAATTATCCGCCGTTAAATCAATTATTCTTTGCTGTCGCTGCTTTGTTAGGTGGCAAGAGCATGCTGGCAACCGTCGTGTGGATGAGGCTTATTATTATCGCATTTGAAATAGGAATATTCATTGTGGGAACCAAGCTTTTGCGTTTGTTAGACAAACCGCTTTGGCTTATACTGTTATATTTTTTGAATCCGTTTGTGATTGTTGAGCTTACGGGTAATTTGCATTGGGAAGGTGTTATGGCATTTTTTAGTTTGCTTGCGGTATACTTTCTTTTTAGGAATCAGCGATTAAAAAGTGCACTTTTTTTAGGGTATGGCGTGTTGCTTAAATTAATACCATTGCTGTTATTACCATCGTTATATAAGCGTTTAGGTTTTAAAAAAGCGGCTGTCTATTATACGGCAGTTTTTACTGTTATAGTCTTAGGGTTTTTACCATTTTTAAGTGATGAGTTGCTGGAGAATTACACGCGTACCATTGGTTTGTGGTTTGGAAACTTTGAGTATAATGCAGGAATTTTTGGGGCTTTAAAAAGTATAGGGTATAAGCTCACCGGAACAAACATTATTAAAACTGCAGGAGCTGTGCTGCCGGCTATGACGCTTCTTATTATAGCAGGCCTCGCATTACTTAGAAAAAACGAGCGTCCAGAAACAATGCTCACGACCATTGTTTTTTCGTTTACCGCTTACTTGTTTTTAACCATGACGGTTCATCCTTGGTACTTGCTTATGCCATTACTATTTTCAGTCTTTACAAATTATAGATATATGATGGTGTGGAGTTATACCATTTTTCTAAGCTATCAAGGCTATTCAAATCCTAATAACGCAGAATACGGTTGGCTGCTCGCCATAGAGTATGTACCTGTTTACGCGGTGCTGGTTTATGAGCTTTATGCTGTTCACAAACTCGGTTTACGCATGACTTTAAATTGACGACACATTCTTTTTTAATTAAATCATAAAAGCCATCAATCACATTTCTATAATTGATGGCTTTCTAAATTATTCAAGTAATAATAGGTTAGCAGTATTCTAAACCTATAATCGTATTTACTTCGTTATCCTAGAAACACTATACAAGTCAGTCCTACGGTCTTTTATGTTTTTAACAGCGCCGTGGTTGTGTAGTTCCTTAAGTAGGTCTAAATCCACATCGGCTATGAGAATCATCTCTGTGTTTGCGGTTGCTTCGGCTTTGATACCGTTTGCTGGGAACGCAAAATCACACGGCGTGAAAACCGCGCTTTGCGCATAGGAAATATCCATGTTTTCCACAGCTGGCAAGTTACCTACACTACCTGCGATAACTACATAACACTCGTTTTCTACAGCGCGTGCCTGTGCACATAATTTCACGCGATTAAAGGCATTTTGTGTGTCGGTTAAGAACGGAACAAATAATATTTTCATTCCTTCTTCGGCCATGATGCGGCTTAGTTCTGGAAACTCGCTGTCGTAACATATAAGAACTCCTATTTTACCACAATCGGTATCAAAGGTTTGTATGTTACTACCACCGGTAAGACCCCACACTTTTTCCTCGTCTGGAGTTACGTGGATTTTTTCATAACGCTCGATGGTACCATCGCGTCTACATAAATTTCCTACGTTATAAAGTTTATCGTCTATGATTTCAGGCATGGAACCTGTGATAATATTGATGTTGTACTTGACGGACAGTTCAGAAAAACGCTCACGTATCATCACGGTGTATTTTGCAAGTTCACGTATCGCGTCTGGAACGCTACGGTCATTGTATGCTGCCATGAGCGGCGCATTAAAATATTCAGGAAACAATGCAAAGTCAGACCTGTATGCCGCTAGGGAATCCACAAAATATTCAGCCTGTTGCATGAGTTCTTCAAAACCGGCATAAGGGC
>JANQTO010000017.1:5447-8262 GCA_030731685.1 Nonlabens sp. | reverse complement strand
CCTGTAGATTTAGCTGCTGAATCCATTTTCTTTGCTATCCAATCAAATGGAGGAACTATTAATAGTACTGCACTCACCGGAACTATTGCCCCTAGCACGTATTATGTTATAGGAAACGCAAGCAACCTGCAAGCACAATATGGAATTATTGCAGACTTCAATTACGGTACAGTTAATGGAAATGGTGATGATGGGTACTATCTCTATGTAGGTGGTGATGAAAATACTGGTTTGTTGTTTGATGCCTATGGAGTACTAGGTACGGACGGTACTGGACAACCTTGGGAATATACAGATTCACAGGCACGTAGAAACAGTCTAAACGACACACCCATATCTGTTTGGATGGCTTCAAGTTGGACAATTACATCTGGTGATACAGATATTATGACACCAGGTACTGGTGAGCCTACAACGTACATTTATGATGGAACTAACTGGTCTCCAGCAAACCCGTCAGGAGTTTCAACAAATGGAGATAATATCGTTATTAGTTCTGGTTCTATTGCTTTTACGGGCGATGTAGATGCTAGAAACGTTACAATCGCAATGGGTGCTAATCTAGATATGGGTGCAAACGCTCTTAATCTTACAAGAAATTTAACAGTGAATGGTTCATTAGACGCTAGCGGTGCTACACTCAATCTTGCAGGAACACAATTGCAAACTATCGCAGGAAATGAATTTTCATTAGAGAACTTAATTTTAAACAATGGTTCAGGACTTACTGTTAATGCACCTATTAATTTAGAAGGTGTTCTTACCTTAACTAATGGTGCTATTACTACTAACGATAATCTTACATTCAAGAGTACGGCAAGTACCACTGCAGCAGTTGCACCAGTAGTAAGCGGTAGCGTAAGTGGTAATGTTACCGTAGAGCAATTTTACCCTGCAATGCGCGCATACAGATTCTTTAGTTCGCCAGTAAACATGAGTGGTACTATTCTTAGCAACTGGCAACAAAATGGACTCAATCCAGGTGACGCCGGTTATGAAGCTGCAGTAGGAACACACATTACTGGAGGAACTTTAGCAAATGGGTTTGACCAATCGGGCTCCAATGCAAACTCTGCGTTTACTTTTAACAATGCTTTGCAACAATGGACAGCACTTCCTAATACAAACACCACATTAATTGCAGGTGATGCGGTAAGGGTTTTCGTAAGAGGCGACCGCAGCACAGATTTGTTTAGCGCAAATGTGGCTCCATCTAATACTACAATAAAAACAACAGGCTCCCTAGCTACTGGAAATGTGACCTACACAAACCTAGGTGCAAATGCTAATTTATTTTCCTTTTTAGGAAATCCTTATGTAGCTCAGGTTGACATGGTGCAAGTAATGGGAGCAACAGGAACACAAGATGTGAATAAACAATTTTATTATGCTTGGGATCCTACCATTGCTCCACAAGGTGCTTATGTAACCTATGACTTAAACGCATTCAGCAGTAATAATATGACATCTGCCGTAAGTCAATTTTTACAGCCGGGACAGTCGTTTTTTGTACAAACGTTAGAAGACAACATAGCTGCAGGCTTGACGCCGGCTCTTAGATTTGAAGAAGGCTTGAAGTCCACAAATGTAAATACTACGGCTACATATAGTACACCATCGGCAACGGACAGGATTGTTTTAAGCTTGTTTAATAATGCTGATCAGTCGCAGAAAGCACGTGACGGTGTTGTTGTGAATTTTGATGCGACAGGAAATAACGGTTTAGACCAGTACGATGCTCGTAAACTTCAAAACTTGAATGTAAATATGGGCATTGTCGTAAATGGAGCAACACTTTCTATAGAAAGCAGAGAGTATCCGGTGGTTAATGAGGAGTTGGCACTTGACTTGAATCAGTTAACAACGGGTACCTATTCATTTCAAGCGCTTGTAGATTGGAACTCTACCCTTAACGCTGTTCTTGTTGACCGCGCTACAGGTGTTGAAACGGTATTAAATGTAGGCAACACAACAGTTAATTTTGATGTAGACACGACGCAAGCCAATACCATTGCTGCAAATCGCTTTTTTATAAAGTTTACAGATGGAACTTTGAGTACTGGAGATGTCGCTTTCGCGGAAGCGGTACAGCTATACCCAAATCCAACAAATGGGGAAAATATCAACATAAGCGGACTTTCGCTTTCAGGAGATGTGTCTGTTGAAATCCATAATATTTCGGGTCAACGCGTTTTTTCCAAACTACTGGTACCTTCAAATGGAAAATTGACAATCGATAATTTGCCAAATTTAAATAACGGTGTATATTTGTTAAGATTGACACAAAATAATAATGTTGCGCTACGTAAAATGCTTATAAACTAAACCACTATGAAAAATTCTAAATACGCTATAACCCTTATATTAATTCTGTGCGCCTGTTGCATAATGGTAGCACAAGGAAGCGCACCTGGTTTTAATGACGCTGGTGGTGAAGGTGAAACGGTAAACGACGTCGCTCCTATACCTGGAATAATAGCTGCCGCTGTAGTAGGACTCTTTATAGGTGCCCGCAAGATGTATAATAATAGAAATAAATAAAAATATTTAAATGTTAAATGAAAAGGTAATGGAAACATTGCCTTTTTTTTTGTGCTATCTTGCGAGTCTATTTTAACAACAGTATGAAATGACGTGGAGATATTTCAAAAGGAGATTGTCGGTAATACTATTTGACGGTGATAATCATATTAAATTTTTAAATCTCCGTTATCTACCACGCTGGATTGTAGTGTTGTTAGACACCTTTGTCGCAGGGGCTTCCATGATTACGACCTTCTATATCATTGAGAATATAGCGGTCACTTTTTACCCT
>JANQTO010000017.1:5055-5437 GCA_030731685.1 Nonlabens sp. | reverse complement strand
GTCAGAAGATTTTTTTATTTCCATTCTTAGTCATTAATATGGCGTTAACCTTTACGGGTATGCTGTCATTAAGGGTAGCTGTGAAGAGTTTGTATTCCTTATTTGCAACGGTTGCCATGGATGATTCTCGACGGGTACTCATTCTTGGGGTTGACGATGATACCATAGCAATTGCAGATGCTATAAATGCATCCACTAATAAGCGCTTTATACTTGCGGGTTTCATATCGCTAAAAAAGTCATACGGTAATTTAAAAATTCTAGAAGCTCCTGTCTTTAAATTAAGTAAAAACCTATTTTCAAAAATTGATCATCTAAAAATAGATGGTGTTTTGATGGTAGGTAACAAACTCAGTGTCTCTGTTAAAAATTATGTTGTAGA
>JANQTO010000017.1:1709-5045 GCA_030731685.1 Nonlabens sp. | reverse complement strand
GGATGAAGAAAAGAATGAAACGCTTAACATCCAGAATATTCAAATTGAGGATTTGTTGGAAAGAACAACAATCTCCTTGAGTGATGAACATATTAATCAGTTTTTAACGAACAAAGTGATTTTGGTAACTGGTGGCGCGGGTTCTATAGGTAGCGAGATTGCAAGGCAGGTATCGCAATACAATCCAAAGCAAGTGATAATCTTTGATCAGGCAGAATCACCACTCCACGAATTGGAATTGGAATTGAGAAGTTTATTTCCAGGAATTGTATATCACATTATTTTAGGCGACATAAGAAATAGGAGTAGACTAGTGAGTCTATTTGATGCATTTGATATTGATGTGTTATTTCATGCAGCGGCTTATAAGCACGTACCACTTATAGAGCGCAATCCCAGAGAGGCTGCTAATGTGAACATGCTGGGAACTGCTTTACTAGCAAACCTTGCCTTAGAACATAAGGTTGATAAGTTTGTAATGATATCGACAGATAAAGCGGTGAATCCTACCAATGTGATGGGCGCGAGCAAAAGAGCTGCCGAAATTTATGTACAGGCTTTACAAGCGAAAAACCCTAAGGGTACGCGGTTTATCACTACGAGATTTGGAAATGTATTAGGTTCTAATGGTTCTGTTATTCCGCATTTTAAAAGACAGATTGAGCAGGGTGGCCCGGTAACGGTTACGCACCAAGATATTATTAGATACTTCATGACCATACCAGAAGCATGTCAATTAGTACTACAAGCAGGCACCATGGGTACGGGCGGAGAAGTTTTTGTTTTTGATATGGGCAAACCAGTGCGTATTATGGATCTTGCTGAAAAAATGATAAGATTGTCTGGCTTTAAACCTTATACGGATATAGATATTAAAGTTACCGGTCTACGTCCAGGAGAGAAATTGTATGAGGAGTTGCTCATTGATAAAACGAAAACACTCACGACACACCATAAAAAAATCATGATTGCTAAGGATGAAGCGCTTAAAATCAAGTATGTAAACATGAAATTTCAGGAATTGGAAAATGCCGTTTTGCAAATGGATGATACTGCCGTGGTGCGCGTAATTAAAGAATTGGTACCAGAATATATAAGTAATAATAGTGTCTATGAAATATTGGACAAAGCGAGTATAAATGGTTCTTAAATTTTATCTTTGCGGCATGATTAATAGGCATATTTTTAAAATTAAATTTCTAGCAGCACTTTATTTTACCCTATTGTTGGGTTCTTGTGCTTCCAAAGAAAACCTTCTTTACTTGCAAGATAAAGACACGAATTTAACCAAGGAAGAACTCTCGTACGAGCCCTTAATACAAAACGACGATATTCTTCAAATCACTGTTACGAGTATTAATATGGCGGCTGTAGCTATGTTTAACCAGAATTTATTTATAAACGGCGAAGGTGCACTTACATTAAATCCCCGACAGCAAGACCCAGGTTATATAGTAGATGGAAACGGAGATATATTATTTCTAGAATTGGGTAAATTGAAGGTTGCTGGGAAAACAAGACTAGAGGTTATTGATTTATTGGAAGAAAAATTGGCAAAGTTTGTAATAGACCCTTTAGTCGATGTGAGAATTACAAATTTCAAAATAACCGTGCTAGGTGAAGTTACAAGACCAGGAACTTTTCCAATTAGAGACAATAGGGTTTCTGTACCACAAGCGCTTGGCCTTGCAGGTGATTTGACGATTTATGGTGACCGTAAAACTGTCATGTTATTGCGTGATGTAGACGGTGTACAGGTGGTGAAAAATATTGATTTAACAAGTAGTGACTTCATAACCTCGGAAACCTATTTCCTAAAGCAAAATGACGTGCTCATAGTGTCACCTAACAAAACACGACAACAGGCATCCAAATTCAATCAAAATGCCTCGTTATATGTTTCGCTTGCATCATTATTACTGACATCTGTAGTAATTATCTTAAACGCTTCTAAGTAATGGTAGATACAAAACAAGATACAGGAGCTGGATTACAAGAGCAGTTAAGACCATTTGTAAATGCTTGGTTATGGTTTGTTCTAGGTGTGTTGATTGCTTTTGGCGCAGCTTACTTTTATCTAAGATATGCGACTAAGGAGTACCAGGCTACGGGCATAATTTTGATTAAAGATACCCAGCCAGGTGATGGGATGTCTGAATTAGGTGCTCTAGAAGGTATAGGTGTCTTAGGAAACTCATTTAATACTGTTGAAAATGAAATTGAGATATTAAAATCCAGAAGATTAATAGAGACAGTAATCAATAAATTGAAATTGCACACAGAGTATATTAGGGAGGGAAATGTAAAAAGTTCTGTCGTGTATAAAAATACACCCGTCCTGTTTAATGTTGTTAATGATAGCGTCTTACAGAAAATGGAAAAGCCCATTTCCATAAAAATAAATCCAGTAGATGTAGGTAGTTTTGAATACGCTGTAAATAATGATGATTCATTCAAGAAATCGCTCTATGGTGTTCCACTATCTCTTGCAAATGGTTTGGAATTTTTCGTTGTCCCTAATCCGCAATATCAGGACAGTGAGCAGGTTTCAAATCGAGAGTTTAAGGACAACTCGATTACTGTGAATATTACATCGATATCATCTAGTATTGCGCTCTATCATTCAAAAATAACTGCGGTGAAGTCAGAGCGTAGAGGTAGTATTGTCTCTTTATCTGTAACCAGCCCTGTTAAAGAAAAGGCTGAGGACATCATTAATGAGCTTATATATGCTTATAATCAAGATGCCATCAATGATGCAAATCTCGTATCCAAAAATACTGCAAAATTTATAGATGAACGCTTAAGAGATGTTAAAAGAGACTTGGACAGCGTAGAAACAGGGTTACAATCATTTAAAAATGAACGAAACATTACGGAGCTTGTTACAGAATCGGCATTAGGGTTAGAACAACTAACGGGTCTAGAAGGTGAAATCGTAGAATTACGAACACAAAAAAGTATAGCTGATGCTTTGAAAAAGAATATCGTAAACTCCGGAACTGAATTTATACCTGAAAATGTAGGTGTAGATAATGGCGAGTTATCTTCGTTAAGTTCTAGATATAATAAGCTTCTCCTTGCTTATCGCAATCAACTAAAATCAGCCACTCCAGAAAACCCAGTTTCAGTTACTTTAAAAAGTCAACTGGATGCTGCAAAAAACGCAGTAACAAGTACTTTAGAGGGCTATACGAAACAACTCGATATACGCCTCTCTGGCGTTGCGGGAGAGTTTTCTAAGGTAGGAGGCAAAATTGCAACGGTGCCTTTATCGGAAAAGCTTAATCGAGGAATTGAACGAAATCGTTCCGTTATCGAATCCATATATTTACT
>JANQTO010000017.1:0-1699 GCA_030731685.1 Nonlabens sp. | reverse complement strand
CTTTTAAGTGAGCGCAGAGAAGCAACAGCGTTTTCTTTGGCAGTTACTGCACCAAAAGCTAAAATTGTTGATGAAGCTTACGCACCTTCGACTCCTGTAAGCCCGAAACCTAGAATTGTCTATTTGGCTTCTCTTATTGTAGGTTTACTGATTCCATTCGGTATTATTTACTTAAAAGGTTTACTTTATAATAGGATTGAGAGCCGCAGAGACTTAGAAAAGGCTTTGCCTAATCTTAGTATTTTGGGCGAAGTACCTAAAATAGATAAAAACGAAACAGATCAAATTGTACAAAACGACCGTTCTATACTAGCAGAATCCTTTAGAATTTTAAGAACAAACTTACAATTCAAACTTTCTACAATACCGGTGACAGAAAGAGCAACAAGGGTGCTCGTAACCTCCACGGTAAAAGGCGAAGGGAAAACCTTTGTTTCTTATAACTTAGCGGCAACACTTGCAAACTCAGGTAAAAAAGTTGTCTTAGTAGGTGGAGATATTAGGAACCCACAAATTCACAGATATCTAGACGCTAGAAACAAAAACATTAGTGGTGTTACAGAATTTTTGGTAGGTAAAGTAGATAATGTTAAGCAACTTATAGCACCTATAGATGCAGTTCCAGGACTTGATGTAATTCTTTCTGGAGCTATTCCACCTAACCCTGCTGAGTTATGGATGCAAGGTCGAACCGCAGCCCTATTTGAGCAATTAGATGCGCTTTACGATATTGTTTTAGTAGATTCATCACCAACCATACTCGTAACAGACACATTGCTTATAAAAGATTATGCAGATGTTACCGTATATGTAACAAGGGCAAACTATACGGATAAACCGCTGCTACAATATATCAAGGAATTAGTAGATGGTAATAAGTTATTAAACGTTGGGCTCGTTATAAACGATGTGAAGAGCATGAATTTAGGATATGGAAACAAATACGGTTATACCTACAATGCCGACACAAAAACGCGTTTAGAACGTTTTAAGGCCATATTTTCTAAGAAATAAAAAATTAGATTGACTGTTGCCCCTGGCAAATAGTATTTAAAGAATCTACGAGTTTTTTTGACACTTGTAGATTCTTTATTTTTTCCAAATGTTCTGGCTTGTGGGCATCTGTACCTATGTATTCATACATTCCTTCTAGGAGTAATTGTTCACCCATTTTACGTGCTGTGTCACCATAGTGTCCAGACAAGGATAGGAGATTAAGTTGTAAAACAAAACCACGCTGCTTCAAATCTTTGAAATCTTCAATCGATTTAAAATAACTATACCGTTCTGGATGGGCTAGAATAGGCACGATATTACTCGTTACCATTTCATAACAGAGTTCGAGTAAATTGTTGGGCTTTTGGAAGTACGATAGCTCTGTCAATAAAATACGCTCCTTAATGAAAAGCAAGTCTTCAGATTTCAGTAAGTCTTCAAACTTATCGTCCAGCATATACTCAGAAGCTACTCTGATTATGGTATCCTCAAATTTAGTTCCCAGTAGTTTTTCTCTAGTTTCGTTGTAAGTCTGTTGTATGCCTACTGAGGTATTTCCATAATAGTCGGCCATGGTGTGTGGCGTTGCTATACATTTTGTAATACCTAAATCTGCATAGTGAGATAACATGATTTTTGTCACATCTATAGTAGGAGCACCGTCGTCTATTCCTGGAAGCACATGATTGTGTATGTCCACAAC
>JANQTO010000016.1:1371-1669 GCA_030731685.1 Nonlabens sp. | reverse complement strand
GGTCAGTATCATTCAAGTCACCACTAATCTCTGCATCGTAACCGTAGTCTATACCGTCTGTTAATGTGGGACTGAAGCCTAAGGCAATTTGGCGACTTGCACCATTGTCAGATTGTATGTCCAGTCGTATGAGCCCTATCGTTTCATCTTGAAAATTACTTCGGTCTTGTGCTGGTTGTGATGAGCCTGGTACTGCTAAGAAAATACTTTCGCCTAGCGCCTCTTGCTTGAATACCCGTTGTCCATTGTTAAATTGTATGGTTCCAGGATTTACAATTGTGACAAAGAATCCTTGTGA
>JANQTO010000016.1:0-1361 GCA_030731685.1 Nonlabens sp. | reverse complement strand
CCTTTACCGTAGCCATTTTTGTAACTGTAGCATAACCTCCTTCGTAATAGGCAAGCTGGTGATTTGTCCCTCTAAACTGGTCCCATATATAAATTACGCCATCTATAATGCCTATATTATCATCAATAAACGTTCGAGCATCTATAGCACTTGGATATGGATTTGCTAGTAGTGATTCTGTATCGTTAACCGCAGGATTTCCGTCTGTATCAACTGCGACGATATTAATTGTTCCATTATTAGGCTTTCCATCAAATATGTAAGACGTTTGTAACGTTCCAGCTCCTTTTTGAGACCAGCCCGTTCCAGCTGCAATATTAGTTGAAACTGGATTCACCGCTCTCCAATCACCATAGGTTACACCATTATTAAAACTATACAACCAGCGTGTGCTTATTGTGGATGGTGTTGTTGCTGGTGGGTTAGAATTACCCGTAAACTGTATATTACCGTACTGGTCTTTTAGCATGTTCAGTCTAAAACTATTATTATTAGTTGTTCCGTTTCTTATTCCTACTGGTGAACCCCAGTAATTATAAGAATACACGTCTGACTTTCCTTCCTGTCTGCGTAATAGATTACCTGTGCTTGCTGCATCAAGTTCGCTTCTGGTAGTTTGCACTAATTGGGCGTCACCTAGCAAATCTATGGTGCCGTTGAGACGCACGTAGTAATCGTTTGATATAGCAGCGCCGTCTAGAACGGTCATAGTTCTACTTAGGTCTACAAACAGACCCGTAAGACCTAATGAATTATTTACAGTTATGTCATGACTCACACGTAATATAGCATGTGGGCTATCAAATAAATCTGCAGCGTTCCATACATCGGTACGTGCTAGGGTACTTGTGCTTGCCAAGTTGCCGTTTGCTCCTGTAACATAAGGCAGCGGCGCTGATTGTGGTAGAATAGATTTTATATTAAACATTTTACCATGATTACTGCTTGTGGCTGCGTTAAAAAGAACGTCACCTTGTAATCTATTAAAGTTATAATACGCGATTAGGTCATTCCAAAGCACGTTGTCTATTTGTCTATCTATGACCGAACCTTTAACCGCAAAGCCATCTACCTCGATTTCCTGATGCATCATTTGTCTTACAGTTTCCAAATCGAGTGCTTTCGTAAAAACACGAACCTCATCGAGTGCGCCGTTAAAGTAACGCGGTGCTCCTGTATTAGGGTTTCTTCCTAAAACAAAAGGATCACTAAAACTACTTAATGCTGTAGAAATAGCTGATGTGTTTTCATATATCTGCTGTCCATTGAGTAACACTTTTACAGTTGATGCAGCTGCATCATAAATGGCTGTCACATGATACCAATTATTCCATGCCAACGTATTAGGTACGGCATAAGAA
>JANQTO010000015.1 GCA_030731685.1 Nonlabens sp. | reverse complement strand
CGTATGTCAGACACCTCACGTTCTAAAGAATACATTGAGTTCATGGGCGGTTTGAACTACGAAATCATGCCACAGTTTGCAAATAATCAAGAATTGCTTAACCTACTTGCTGACAATGAGCGTAAACTCGAGCGTGGCCGCATCGATATTGAACAATATACCGAAACTATAACGTCCCTACAAAGCATTCCCGACCAAGAAGGTGGACGTATTCAGGTGCTCAAGATTCAGAAACCTACATTGAGCCAAAACATGGCCTTTTTTGGTCAGTATCAGGTGAGTTATATGTACTTGCGTTATTTTATGTGGAATTTTGTAGGTCGCCAAAACGACGAGCAAGGTATGTGGGACCGTTTTAACGGTAACTGGTTGAGCGGTATTCCTTTTATAGATTCTTGGCATATAGGGACGCAAGAAAAACTAAGCCCGGATATGCTGGATAATAAAGCGCGTAATATGTACTTTTTCCTGCCGCTTATTTTAGGAATTATAGGCGCTGTCTTTCATGCTAAACGTGATTTAAAATCTTTTTACGTTACGCTGGTCCTGTTTCTGTTCACGGGACTTGCCATTATCGTTTACTTGAACCAAAGTATGTTCCAAGTACGGGAACGTGATTATGCCTATGTAGGCTCTTTTCTCGTGTTTGCTATGTGGATAGGTATAGGTGTTTACTCTATTTTTGAAGGAGCACGCACCCTTATGAAATCCAATATTGCACGAACGGTGACCGTGCTGGGTTGTTTTGTTGCTGTACCATTTTTAATGGGCTTTCAGAACTGGGATGATCATGACCGTTCTGGTAAATACACCGCTTTATCTAGTGCAAAAAAATACCTAGACAGTTGCCTACCCAATGCACTTATTTTTACCATAGGAGATAACGACACCTTTCCAATATGGTATTTACAAGAAGTAGAAGGTTACCGTACAGACGTGCGCGTGGTTTGTACCAGCTTACTGGCTACAGACTGGTACATGGATGACATGAAAAAACAAGCATGGGACAGTGAACCTGTGCCGTCTACGCTCGCGCACGAGAAATATAGATACGGAACCAGAGATGCCCTATGGTATGCAGATCGTGACAGGTTGCGACAACGCACCGGCGACGAAAACCTAGTTGTTCCAGACACCATGAATATCAAGCAATGGATGGACTGGGTAAGTAGTGAGAACGAAATTACCTTAGAAGAAATGCGTAGTGGCCATATGGAACACACCTTTCCATCTAAATACGTAACCATACCCGTTAATAAAGAAAACGTTCTCAAAAACGGTGTAGTCCCTGCAAAGGATGCAGCGCAAATTGTTGATGAAATTACCATTAAAATAGGCTCTAACTTGGTTTACAAAAACCGCATGCTCATGCTGGATATTATTCTAGCAAATGATTGGAAACGTCCTATTTACTTTTCTGGTGGAGCATTTGGCGATGATGACTATATATGGATGAAAGATTATTTACAACTAGACGGCTGTGCATACAGACTTATTCCTATTAAGTATAATGCTAAGAATCCTCGAGACCCTTATGAAATGGGACGTGTAGACCCAGAATATGCTTACAAAACCATTATGAAATGGGATTGGGGCAATAGTGGTGACCCAAATATGTATCACGATGTAGAAACACGCCGTAATAGTGTAGGCTATCGTTCTAACATTA
>JANQTO010000014.1 GCA_030731685.1 Nonlabens sp. | reverse complement strand
CCATTAGACGGTGTTTTTGTTGACACTGACGGTAATAACGTTATAAACGATGAAGACAGAGTACGTTACAAAAAAGCAAACCACGATGTTTATTTTGGTATTACAACAAATTTTAGATACAAAAAGTTTGATTTGAGCGCTACATTAAGAGGTGCAGCAGGTGGTTATAATTATAATAATGTTGCGTCTAACGCTGCGAACTTTGGTTCTACATTCCCTACAAATACGCAAAACCCTCTATACTTAAATGCTCCAGCCGATATTTTAAATACAAACTTTTCGCAACAGCGCTTATTCTCTGATTATTACGTTCAGAAAGCAGATTTTGTTAAACTGGACAACATATCGTTAGGTTATAACTTTACAGGAGACAAAATGAATGTAAGAGCATCTGTAACAGGCACTAATCTATTTACGATTACTGACTACGACGGTGTTGACCCAGAGGTTTTCGGCGGTATTGATAATAATCTTTTTCCAAGAAACCGAGGTCTTATTTTTGGCCTAGGATTTCAATTTTAACATTTAAAAACAAGTAATATGAAAAGGTATAGCATAATAATTTTAGC
This sequence comes from Nonlabens sp., assembly GCA_030731685.1. Lineage (GTDB taxonomy): Bacteria > Bacteroidota > Bacteroidia > Flavobacteriales > Flavobacteriaceae > Nonlabens. The sequence continues at coordinate 1,111 of JANQTO010000014.1, read as the reverse complement.
ATTTTTCGGAATGTTAATTTTTACAGCTTGTGAAGACGTAACGCCAGAAGGCGATACGCTCACACAAGACGACTTACTATCACAACCTGGAGCTTATGACGGCTTAATTGCAAAAGCCTATGCAGGACTCATGATAGGAGGACAAGGAGGCGGTGATAGTAATGCTGATATTCAAGGAATAGATGGTGGTTTCTCAAACTACTTCAGACTCTATTGGAATATGCAGGAACTCACCACCGACGAAGCAATAATTGCATGGAACGATGGTACCATAAAAGACTTGCACGGTCACTTATGGACGGATGGGAACGAATTTATTTCTGCCATGTTTGATCGCTTAAATTATCAAATCGCAACCTGTAATGAGTTCTTAAAATTATCTACAGACGACCAATTGAATAGATATAATGTTGCAAATGACCAGCGAGCTATTATTGCTGAATACAGAAATGAAGCCCGCTTTCTAAGAGCATATTCATACTACCACGGTATGGATTTATTCGGGACGATGCCGTTCAGTACAGAAAATACAAATGTTGCAAATGGTCTTGCCGCGATTAACCGCACAGACTTATTTAATTGGATTGAGACCGAACTGCTGGCTATAGAAGATGAAATGGTAGCAGCAAGAATGAACGAGTACGGTAGAGCAGACAGAGCAGCATTACAAATGGTACTTGCAAAAATGTATTTAAATGCAGAGGTTTATACCGGTACTCAGAGAAATGATGATGCGCTTATTTACACAAACAAGGTAATAAACAGTGGTTACACGATACCTAATGCGCCTTATGCATATAGCTTTTATGCTGACAACAACCGTAATGGAGCGCAAAGCGAGTTTATTTGGACGCTAAATTATGATGGACTAAGAACACAAACTTTTGGTGGAACAACCTATTTGACCCATGCACCTGTAGGAGGTAACATGAATCCTTCGGAATTTGGAGTCAACGGCGGTTGGGGTGGTATCAGAACAACACCTGAGTTTGTAGAATTATTTCCTGGTGAAGAAAATTCGTTAGACACCCGTGAAACCTTTTTTACAGATGACCAAACCAAGGAAATAGCAGAAGTAGGTCAATTCAAAAATGGATATGCTGTACAAAAA
>JANQTO010000013.1:460-1683 GCA_030731685.1 Nonlabens sp. | reverse complement strand
AATAAATATGCTTTTCAAGTAGCTGTGCTAAAAAGGACTTCTATAGTTGCTGCGGCTTTTCTAAATTAATCGCAACCTGTTTTAAGAAACTACCTCCCAAAAAGCCATCTACAACACGGTGGTCAAAGGACAGCGACAACATCATCATACTGCGTATTTCTATAGAATCTACACCATCACGAGTCATTACCTCAGCACGTTTCTTAATGATTCCCGTTGCGAGAATGGCTACTTCTGGCTGATTAATGATAGGCGTTCCCATAAGTGAACCGAAAGTCCCTACATTTGAAATGGTAAACGTACCACCCTTGATATCGTCACCTACCAGTTTGTTCTCGCGGGCAAGATTTGCCATGCGATTTACGTCTGTGGCGATTTCAACGATTGATTTTTTATCGGCATTTTTTACTACAGGAACTATGAGGTTGCCCGACGGTAAAGCGGTCGCCATACCTACATTAATATTTTCTTTAACAATAATATTTTTACCGTCTACGCTGGCGTTTATGTTTGGATATTTCTTGATTGCCTGTGCTACGGCCTGCACAAAAAATGGTGTGTAGGTAAGTTTTTGCTGGTGGGTTTTAAGGAAATTTTCTTTCTCGCTTTCGCGAAAGCGGACTAAATCAGTAACATCCACTTCAACATAAGCCGTGACGTGTGGACTGGTGTGCTTACTATAAACCATATGGTCAGCAATCATACTGCGCATGCGGTCCATTTCTATAATCGTGCCTGTGCCTTTGTCAAATTTTAATTGCGGTATGCGATAAGCTGTAGGGTCTGGCTCGCTGGAAACGGCTTGTGCAAACTGAAATGGTCTGCCATCATTCAGGTAATTAATCACATCGCTTTTGCGCAACCTGCCTTCATTGCCAGTGGCTGGAATGCGTGCCAGTTCTTCATAAGACATGTGATTTTCACGAGCGATAGCATCAATGAGCGGGCTCACAAAAAGGTCTTGGTTTACGTATGAAGTTGAACTTGGAATTGCGACTTTGGGTTGTTTGGTGGCCTTTGTGGGCTGCGCTGCTTTAACAGGTTCTTTTTTGTGTTCTGTTTTATCTTCTGTTTTAGAGCTTGCAATTGAACCAACCGATTCCTCAAACTGAGCTATTGCGCTACCTATTGCTACAATATCACCAGCTGCGCATAGATGTTTGCTCATGATACCTGCTGCCGGAGCAGGTACTTCGTTATCTACCTTATCTGTTCCTACTTCT
>JANQTO010000013.1:0-450 GCA_030731685.1 Nonlabens sp. | reverse complement strand
TCTGTACGCTAAATGCTGTGCTTTTTACTTGCTTTGTAGCTGTCTTTTTAGATGGACTACTGGTCTTAACGCCAGACTGCTTGCTTTCCTGCTTCACATCTTTTGTTTCTTGAGATGGTGGCATTTGAGCATTTAAAGTGGTTGTGCTCGAACCGTCTGTTTCTTCATATTGCGCGAGCACACTACCTATTTCTACTACATCACCTGCTGCGCACATATGGGTTTTCATAATTCCCGCAGTAAGTGCTGGAACTTCATTATCTACCTTATCTGTACCTACTTCTACTAATACGTCGCCTTCTTCAAAAGACTGACCTTCTTTAACTATCCAGTTGAGAATTGTTCCTTCGGTAATCGATTCTCCCATTTTGGGGAGTATAAAATCCATTGTGTTTGCCATGGTATAAAAATACGAAACTAACGCTGGTTACATACAGTCGAAATAGCTTT
>JANQTO010000012.1 GCA_030731685.1 Nonlabens sp. | reverse complement strand
GCATCAACCGCTGCTTTGGTTCTCAAATAATACATACCTGTTTTAAGACCGCTTTTCCATGCATAAAAGTGCATCGACGTAAGTTTTGCCTGCGTTACACCTTCCATAAACAAGTTCAGCGATTGTGACTGGTCTATAAAGTAACCGCGGTGGCGAGACATGTCTATAATGTCTTTCATTTTCATTTCCCAGACCGTTTTGTACAATTCACGTAAATCAGCAGGAATGGTTTCTATATGTTGAATAGAACCGTTTGCACGCATAATCTCATTCTTAAGATTGTCATCCCATAAGTTCAAGTCTACTAAGTCTTTTAACAAGTGCTTGTTCACGACAATAAACTCACCCGAAAGTGTTCTACGTGTATAAATGTTGGAAGTATATGGCTCAAAAGCCTCATTGTTTCCTAGGATTTGCGAAGTGCTCGCTGTAGGCATAGGTGCTACCAATAATGAATTACGCACGCCGTGCTCCATTACTTTTGCTCTCAATGCTTTCCAGTCATAACGACCGCTCAGTTCTTCATCTTTTATGTTCCACATGTTGTACTGGAACTCACCTTGAGACATAGGCGAGCCTTTGAACGTAGAATATGGACCTTCTTCCATTGCCATTTCCATAGAGGCTTCCACAGCGGCAAAATAAAGTGTTTCAAAAATTTCTTGATTTAGCGTTTTTGCTTCGTCACTTGTAAATGGCAAACGTAGCATGATAAACGCATCTGCAAGACCTTGTACACCTAAACCTACCGGCCTGTGACGCATGTTAGAGTTCTCTGCCTCTTTAACCGGATAGTAGTTTCTGTCTATTACCTGATTCAAGTTGCGCGTCACACGTTTTGTTACTTTATATAGAGCTTCGTGGTTAAATTTCCCATTCTCCACAAACATAGGTAGCGCTATAGATGCTAGGTTACAAACAGCTACCTCGTCTGGTGATGTGTACTCCATAATCTCTGTACACAGGTTTGAAGACCTGATGGTACCCAGATTTTTCTGGTTAGACTTGCGGTTTGCTGCATCTTTATATAACATGTATGGCGTACCAGTCTCAATTTGAGATTCCAGTATCTTATCCCATAATTCACGTGCTTTTATGGTTTTGCGACCACGACCTTCAGTCTCATACTTTGTATAAAGTTCTTCAAACTCGTCTCCATAAACATTATAAAGATTAGGACACTCGTTAGGACACATAAGCGTCCATGTGCTGTCTGCCTCAACACGTTTCATGAAAAGGTCTGACATCCACATAGCATAGAATAAATCGCGGGCACGCATTTCTTCTTTACCGTGGTTCTTTTTAAGTTCTAAAAAGTCAAAAATGTCTGCATGCCATGGTTCCATGTAGATAGCAAAAGAACCTTTGCGCTTTCCACCACCTTGATCTACGTAACGTGCTGTGTCATTGTAAACACGTAGCATAGGAACGATACCGTTAGAAGTGCCATTAGTTCCACCTATATAAGAACCTCTTGCGCGTATGTTGTGAATAGACAATCCTATTCCACCAGCACTCTGCGAGATTTTTGCAGTTTGCTTTAATGTATCGTAAATACCATCGATGCTATCATCTTTCATGGTAAGTAAGAAACATGATGACATTTGCGGTTTCGGTGTTCCTGAATTAAATAACGTAGGCGTTGCGTGCGTGAAATACTTTTTAGACATCAACTCATAAGTCTCGATA
>JANQTO010000011.1:6369-8365 GCA_030731685.1 Nonlabens sp. | reverse complement strand
CTTCCACAAATAGAGCTTTTCTCTTAATATTAGTTTTGAGCGATGCAGGTTTGATTTTGAGGTTCCTTCACTTATCGACAGTAGCTGTGCGATATCTGCATGGCTGTAATCGTCTAACTCGTACATGGTAAAAACTAAGCGGTATCGAGATGGTAATTCTTGAACACATGCTAAAATGGTATCTAGCGGAATCTCATCCATTAAACTGCTTTCTATTTCCACAGTTCCTAGCTTGTCCTCGTTTACGAGTATATTAAACTTTATCTCTTCCTTAAACTTTGTTATTGCTTGGTTTATCGCAATGCGCTTCATCCAGCCTTCAAAAGAGCCTGTTCCTTTATAAGTATTCAAGGTCGTAAATATGATTAAAAAGGATTCTTGTAAGATGTCTTGAGCTTGCTCACGGTTACCACAATATTTCAAACATAATGCAAATAATGAGTCTTTATATGTCTTATACAGCAGTTCCTGCGATACAATATCGCCTTTCTTACATTTTTTTAAAAGGTTATTTAAGTCTATTTGCAATCGATTCCTTTTGGCTGTTTTTTTCTTCGTTACAATGTTAAGTAGTAAATTATCAAAAAGGTTGCGTCGCGCATTTAAGTATTTTTATTTTTTCTTCTACGCTTATCCATTTTCAAGGAATATCGTTTTCTCACGCAACCTTTTTGATTTTACGGTACTAGTAATTGTAACTAAAAATGAATACTATGAAAAACCTAAAAACTGCTTACCTTATCTTATTAGCACTGGTAATGGTAACATCTTGTTATTATGAAGACGTAGATGATTCAAAAGCCGATTTAATCACCACAGATTCAGAATTATTTGAATTGCTCCAAAACGTTGCAGCTACGTCACTGGACAACCCAGTAGCCATTACCTGCGTAGAAATTATTTATCCTATTTCCATATCTACATTTGATAGTTCCCGACGCACTGTAGCTGTTAATGCATTAACAACTAATATGGAGTTCAGTGCATTTCTAGCAGCATTACCTGCAAATTATGCGATAAGCGTAAGCTATCCCATAACCGCACAGCTTGCAGACGGTAGCACGTTAAGCATTTCTACAAACGCACAACTTAAAGAAAGTATCGATGCATGCGTAGATGAGCAACTCGTTGCCATAGGAAATTGCCAAGCGTTGCTGCAAGATTGTACGTGGAAAGTAGGGTATTCACAGGCCAGCCCTAATACCTATTTAGGTGCAACCTTAAAAGAAACTGCCGGCGCTACAAACTTTGCTTATGACACCATATTAGGTGTGGGCTCGTGGACAGCGTTATTTATAGAGAATGAACTGTACATAAACCTTAATCTAACAAGCGAACCAGCAGTAGAGCAAACATTCAATCGGAACTGGAAAGTCACCTATCTAGACGCAAACTCACTACAACTAACTGATGGTCTGGACGAGATTATACTTCACCAATATTGTAACGTACCACTAGACGACTGCTTTGACTTTAATTTTAAGGGTTGTGAAGATGCTGCAACACCAGGATTCACTGATATTTTCTTAGAGGATTACGATTTCTGTATCAACCAAATCCTGCAATACGATATCGCCGTAACCACGATTACCTTCCACCCGACTGAAGCTGATGCCTCGAGAGAGACGGCAGCTATAGACCCAAGCGTTCCATTTAGGAATACAAACCCGACCGAAACATTCTTTGTAAGGGTATCCGACAGTATAACCGGAGATTTCTACATCGTTCCTATGACTATTAATGTAGGACCATGTGATTAGCACAGATTCATTTACAACATATTACCAATAATTTAAACTAAGAACTATGAAAAAAATATTATTATTCAGTGCTTTAATTCTTTTAACTTCTTGTTCGAATGAGGAGAACAATTTATTAGTTCCAAATTACATGAAAGAAGTTTTTGAAACAAATTTAAATTGTTCAGAAAATGATTTTTTAGACCTAAATATTAATGGTCAAAATTTCAACTATGAATACACTACTAATTCAGGTT
>JANQTO010000011.1:0-6359 GCA_030731685.1 Nonlabens sp. | reverse complement strand
CTTATGCTCTTTTGTACAAGGAAATTCCGGAGGATTTAATTGCGAAAATTGTGAAAGGCATTATGCTTCGTTTAGCATGCCTATGGCCAGTTATGACTCTTATTTTCCAAGTATTCCGATTCAAACTGGAATGGAATGGAGAAGTCTGAATGAACAGATACAGGTAACTGAAATCAATATGAAAGGTCTAAAGGTCAGCATAAATCTTCCTGAAAATTTAACTGAAAATATTGATATTGGTTCATATTACCTAAGTGAAAATCCCGATAATAAAGTTATTGACCTTTGGTTTCAATGGGAAATTATTCACGATGACGCTAATAATTACTATGAAACTGGATATGTTTTGAATATTGATAAAAATAAACCATATAATATAGATATTAACTGCATTGATAGAACGAATCAAGATAAAATCAGGTTGTCAGGTTCCTTTTCTGCTACTTTTGTAGGAAAAGAATTCTCTTCTAATAGTAATGAGATTATATACGAAATACCCATTAGCGGAAATTTTAGTTACAATATCACTTTATGAAAACTATTGGTAACACCGTGTGTAATTAATGGCTATTCCTCGCCTACTAACAACAATCATAGCGGATATGACATTTAGTTTGTATTTACTAAATTAGGTGCTTGAACACGCCACTAATCATACACAACACCGTTTGACTTAGCCAAAAGTCCATCACAGCTAGAAAGGTCATTTTCAAAAACGATGTTTCTGGCTTATTTATTTGGATGATAGCACATGTCCATTATTCTGAAATATTTGAAATACAGTAATTTAAATTCATCTTTACATAATCTCCCTACAGCTTCTATGGTTTACGCTTTCGCGAAAGCGAACAAATCCACAACGATAGTGCATAAAAAAACCACCATGGATAATGGTGGCTTTTTACAATAAAATTAAAACGTATTACTTCGGTTCAAGAATTAAGTTAACGCGTGCCATTAAATCATCATAATGATAGCGGTTTACAGTATTGCTGGAGCTATTTCTTTTTGCTCTTAAGGTATTTTGAAGTGTATTAAGCTCACCGCGTACCAATGCTCGCACATCACTTTGTGCAATATTATATCCTGCGCGTGGGTTATTTTGTGTCATTAAATACTCCAGCCTGTCTACATAAGCTCTTTGTAAGTTCCGCTTATAGATGTCTAGACTATTATTGTCAAAAAGACCGTTACGTGTATCTTGTAACAAGTCAAGTGCTGTGTAATAATTTGTATAAACCGTTTCTGCGTTTAAAAGTCTGCCAAGTGTATCAAAATCTAATAAGCTGTTTAAATGTCTCACTTGTACACCGCGTAGTTTATCAAAATAACCATCAGAATCTATGTTTTGAACAATGTTCTTGTCAACCAACCAGGTAGGTGTGTCAAACACATTTTCCTTTATCCATTTCATAGATTTTTGTTGGGTCGCTTTTGGAACATTGGAATAAACCGTGCCGTCTTGCGCAGGTGTCTTAAGATTTTCGTTTACGCCACCTACATTAGTAACTACATGACCTACAAAACGAGACCACACACCTAGGAGTTCACCATAAAGCTCTTCTAAGTCATCGTAATCATTGGTCTTGTCTGATGTCCAAGAAGGTAAGTTTGTAGCAACAATTTTCAAGTTTTTCATTGCATAATCGCCTGCTTTTACTGGGTCGTTGCTTATGGATTCGGTTTGTGATTGTGGGTCAAAGCTGCTACTTTGCTTACCAAATTTGAATCTTGGGTCGCCAGCCTTCTCCATAATCCATGCGTTGAGCGTTGCAACTTCGGCTTCGGGAGTTTTTGCACCTGGTATAACACGGTAACCCCAGTTTGTGGCATAGTGGTCGTAAGGTCCCATTTGGCGTACAAAACGTATGTTCTCATCGCCCGGTTGTGCAATGTAATTATAACGTGCATAATCCATAAGACTTGCTGCGATACCATTTTCTTGCGTAAAAGCTCCGCTTCTATAGTCCTCAACATCATAGGCAAAACTTGCTGCCATATTGTGAGGAAAACCTAATGCGTGCCCTACCTCATGAGCTATTACTTGGCGCATCATCTCACCTATCTCGGCGTCGTTTGTGTCAAGTGTTCTTGCGCTTGGGTTTGCTGCGCCAGTTTCGAGTAAATATCTATTTCTGTAAGAACGCAGGTGGTTGTGGTACCATATAATGTCACTTTCTATTATCTCTCCACTACGTGGGTCGCTTACACTAGGACCTACGGCATTGCGAGTAGTACTAGCAACGTAGCGTACAACAGAGTAGCGTATGTCTTCTGGACTAAATTCTGGGTCTTCTTCTGGCGTAGGAGCGTCTCGAGCGATAATGGCATTTTTAAAACCTGCGGTTTCAAAAGGTTTCTGCCAGTCTTCTATTCCTTGTTTAATGTATTGTTTTAGGCTTTCTGGAGTTCCTGGGTCTAAGTAGTAAATGATAGGTTTCACAGGTTCAACGAGTTCGCCACGAGCATAAGCCTCTGGGTCTTTAGGCTCCAGTCTCCATCTTCTTATGTATGATTTCGAATCGGCTTTAAGGGCTTTGCTCGAATAGTCTATTTGGTTAACCGTAAAAAATCCTACACGCTCGTCATTCAATCGAGGTTGCATAGGTACTTTAGGAAGCAATATCATGGACTGATTCATTTGCAAGCTTATAGAACCTACATCGCTATTAGACGGTGCATCGCTAGCGGTATATGTAAAATCTTGTTTCACCTCAATATTCTCTGGAAACGATTTTGCCGAGTTGATAAAACTGCGGTCCTTGTCCAAACTTCGAACTTTATATTCTGTGCGCATTCTAGAGCTCAGACCACTTATGGCAGGAACATCTTCACTAAAAAACTTAGTGACGTCTATGACCGTTGCGGTAGAATCTTTACTAAATGCGAGAATGTCAAAAGCGTACAATGTAGGCTCGTAATTATTCACTTTAACAGATTTCCCAATGGCTGCAGTGGAGTCAAGCGATACCGCTGCATAGGATTTTACTTTTATCAAGATTTTATCCTGAAAACGTTCCCATGCTACTACTTGCTCGTTCGTCTTACTGCCGGCATTCATATAGCCACCGCCTAAATCTGCAGGGATTTGAGCAATGCGGCTTACCCATAACATTTCACGCAGGAGCATGTTATTAGGTATCTCATAATAGAATTTGTCATCTACACGGTGAACTTTAAACAGTCCATCGTCAGTAACCGCGGCGCTGGTAATGACTTTGTTATAGGGTTTGAATTTTGACGGAGCAGGCTTCTCAGCAGTTGATGCTGTCGTTGCTTTCTTAGGTGCTGCACAACTGCCTAAGACAGTAATGACCGTTAAAAAAGCAATAATGCGATAAGAGATTTTCATAAAATAACATGGGTTTTAAAAGGAGCTCAAATTAGACAATAACCGCGCGGGCTGCAACGGCAATTTGTTAAGTTTTTCCAAAAAAAAACCTCTGCCGTTTTGAAAGTGACTCACAATTCTATGAAACAAAGCTTTTCATACCTCAAAAAATACGTTTAATCGATGTACCTGTTTTAACATCAAATAGTCAACAACAAAATAGATAAATGACTCCATTATAGTACTTTTATACCCCATTAACCCATGCTTAAAATCAACCGTTTATGATACGAAATTACCCTAGGATTCTTATGCTATTACTTGTTGTTTTTACAAGCTGTAAAGACGCTACTGAAACCACTTCAAAAGAGGAAACTACGAAGGCCGTTGTTGCCGACGTACCCGTATTCATTGAGGATTTTAGATTCAAAATCAAAACACACAACGAGCAGGAAGTTCCAGGAGATATGCCTACAAAAGATATTTATCTCTATACATGGGAACGAACAGATAGCGTTTTTGTAGCTACAGAGATTGCTGCGCTTAATATGAATGATATAGATTCCCGTCATTTGTTTGATATGCCCAAAGATTGTGACATCGCCATAAACTGTTACTTTGCTGGCAGTGGTAACGTGTATTACGGCGTCGCCACAGAGAACCAGCTGGCTATGTACAAAGGTGTTGCCCAAGGTGAAAAAATGCTTTACAAACCCTATAAAACCTATTCTTTTTTTGAAGGTCGCATAGACACACAAGACTTCGCTAAAAACTAGTAACACGCTGTTTTTTAACGAGTATCTTCTATATGTAAGTAGGGTTGTTATTTGTTCGCTTTCGCGAAAGCGAACTACCCACAAACAACCTGTATTTTAATTGCGTCTTATTTAAAACTGTCTTAACTTTACTCATATGACTGAGGTTGAGATACAAGACGAAAACAAGAAAATAGCAGCTGCTTATAAAGACCTTTTGAAGGTAAGTTATCAGGCGCTAAGTGCCGAGGATAAGAAACTTATTAGAAAAGCATTTGATATTGCTGTAGAAGCACATGCGCCACAACGACGCAGGTCTGGCGAGGCTTATATCTTTCATCCTATAGCCGTTGCAAAAATAGTCGCTAAGCAAATAGGCCTAGATGCAACTGCCATTGCAGCAGCACTACTCCACGATGTTGTTGAAGATACAGACTTTACCCTCGATGATATCGAGCGATTGTTTAACAAAAGTATAGCACGCATCGTTGACGGTCTCACTAAAATATCCAGCTTAAAACCAGACGATAACATATCGCAACAGGCAGAGAATTTTAGAAAAATGCTGCTCACCTTGCATGATGATGTACGGGTCATTATTATCAAGATTGCCGACAGGTTGCACAACATGCAAACCATGGACAGCATGCTGCCACACAAGCAGGTAAAGATTGCTAGTGAAACTTTGTATATCTATGCTCCCATAGCGCACAGGCTGGGTTTGTACACCATAAAAACCCAACTTGAGGACTTAGGCTTGAAATATACCGAGCCCGATATTTACCACAGTATCCAAAATTCCATTAAGGAAAGTAAAGAAGAACAGGATAAATTCATTGCAGACTTTAGTGCGGTGATTGATAATTCTTTACAAAAGGAAGGTTTAGAATACCGCATTTTCGGCAGGCCAAAATCTGTATTTTCCATTCATAAAAAGATGGAAAAACAAGGGGTCGCTTTTGACGAGGTATATGACAAATTTGCAATACGCATCATCTATCGCAGTGACCGCCATAATGAGAAATTTATTGCATGGAAAATATACTCCATCGTTACAGACCACTTTAGACCTAACCCAGTACGTCTTAGAGACTGGATAAGTTCTCCTAAATCAACAGGTTACGAAGCACTGCACATCACAGTAATGGGTCCAGATGGCAATTGGGTCGAAGTTCAAATACGCTCTGACCGAATGCATGAGGTTGCTGAGAAAGGATATGCCGCGCATTACAAATACAAACAAGGCAACGAAGAAGATGGCCTGGACGAGTGGCTCAACAGGTTGCAAGAAGCTCTGGAGAATAGTGAAACAAATGCTGTTGATTTTGTAGAACAATTTAAACTAAACCTGTACAGTAAAGAAATATTTGTATTTACGCCACGTGGTCAACTCAAATCTTTACCGAAAGGTGCCATGCCGCTTGATTTTGCCTTTTCTATACATACCGAAGTAGGTCTTAAAACACGTGGTGCTCGCGTAAACGGTAAGTTGGTACCGTTATCACACGTTTTAAATAGTGGTGACCAAGTAGATATTATTACCTCTGAAAACGCAAAACCTAATCGTAACTGGTTAGATTATGCCATTACTTCCAGAGCTCGTTCCAAAATAAAAGGTGCACTCAACGAAGACCAAAAAATAATTGCCGAAGAAGGCAAGGAAATACTAGCTCGTAAATTAAAATCCCAAAAGATAAACCTAGACGAGAATTCTGTAAACCAAATGGTTATCTTTTTTAAATTAAAAACTAGTCAGGATTTGTTTTACCGAGTAGGTACGGGAACTATAGACAACACCATGTTAAAGGAATATGCTAGCAGCCGCAGCAATGCGCTGTATTCTTTTATCAAAAACAAAATAAGGAAGCCCAAAGAGAATCCCGATGTGTTCAAGGAAGAAATAACAGAGCATCTGGACCAGTTGGTTTTTGGTGTAGACCAGCAACAACTCGACTACACCTTAGCACCATGCTGCAACCCTATACCTGGTGACCGCGTTTTTGGATTCACAACTATAAATGATGGTATTAAGGTCCATAAAAACAACTGTCCTAATGCCGTAAGTTTACAAAGTAAATATGACTACCGTATTATGACTGCTAAGTGGATAGACTCCACTACGCAAGACTATAATGCGACAATAGTACTTAACGGGATAGACCGCATGGGACTCGTTCAAGACGTGACCGCAGTAATTTCCCAAAACATGCATGTCAACATTAAGAATATAAGCTTTAGCACAAACCACGGTATCTTTACAGGTAAGATTGAAG
>JANQTO010000010.1:6313-8373 GCA_030731685.1 Nonlabens sp. | reverse complement strand
TTGTTTTACCGTTTCCGTTTTCGCCTACAAGGCCATAAACATTACCTTTTCTTATGGATAGCGATATAGTTCCCAACATAAAGCCACTGGAACCATAAATTTTAGTGACATCGCTCGCCTGTATAAGTGCTGCAGTTGTATCGCAAACATCAATAGGTATCGCGGCAATCTTCCCTAAAACGACAATGCACTTGGAAATGAACTCTGTATCGTTATTGAGGTTGTTTTCACGCCAGTCAGTAAGCGCGATGACCTCTTTATAGATGCTCATGTCCTGCGTGTCCATGGCTCTATCCATGAGCTTACGGTAACCTAGAACGGTATCGTTATTTGCAAAAAATTCGGCTACTTCCTGTAGTCTTTGTTGGAGCAATTCCATAGGCAATATTTAGTTTTATAAGCTACCATTGCTCCAGTAGCCAAATATTTTGAATATTTTAAATAAAAGGATTTCCTTACTTAACTCTCAAACTTACGTTCCAACAAATCCATAAAACGCTCCTCATAATTCTCTTTGCCACTCCAGTTGTTGTAATCTGGTTTTACCATGGTGGCTACAAAATGCTTTGCACTATCGTAGGATTCCATCGTATTGAGTTGGCTCAGTACACGGTTTAAATCTTGGTCATTACCTCCAAAAAGATGTTTCACAAAACCCAACCTATCATTCATACCTATAACAAGACCCTTATTTAAACGGTCATTTAATGATACGGGTTTAGCAAGGTCGTTTGCAGTTTTACGCTCAAACTCTGGCATGTTTTGGAAGTCGGCAGTGATTTGCTCTAGGTCTTCCATACTAGTAATCTCTACTCGTTCAGGGATTTCGGGTACTGCTGGTGGTGTTACGGGAATGGGCGGCGGCACAATCTCTTGTGGGACAACCGCTTCTACTTCAGGAACATCGTCTGGCATTTCTTCAACCATTTTACTTATGGTAGATATTCCAGGTAAGTCCATGACCTCACGTGTGTCATCTTCTACAGGCATGAACAAGTCGCTCAGGTCGTTGCTTTCAAAGGAAATCTCTTCTTCTTCCTCCACGACAGTATTAACTGGACCTTGAGTAGGTTTTTGAACATCAATGACCTCCATAATATCATTCTCTAAAATCTCCAGTGCTTTTGCTTTGCCTATAGTTGGCCCTAGACCATCGTAATGCTTTTCAATAAATTCAAGCACGCATAATTTATCATAAAGTGCCTGTGCAGTTGCTTTTAATACAGTAGTGTCGTGATTTTTTAATTGGAGTACTTTGTGTGCAAGACTTGTAAGGTCTGCTGCTATTTTCTTTTTCATAATGCTGTTATATGCCGCAGGTTTATTTGTATTTTTGGGGCAAAGCGACCGTATTACGGCAGCTCATTTTTCAAGCCTGTAAATTACAAAATGTTTCTAGAAAATACCGTAAATCATAAAGAGCAATTCGGCTGGATCGAGGTAATATGTGGCAGCATGTTTTCAGGAAAGACTGAGGAGTTGATACGCAGGCTCAAACGTGCACAGTTTGCAAAACAAAAAGTAGAGATTTTCAAACCAGCCATAGACGTGCGCTATGATGAGGAAAATGTGGTCTCTCACGATGCAAACGCGATTCCCAGCACGCCCGTTCCAGCAGCTGCAAATATTCCATTGCTTGCTACAGACTGTGATGTAGTAGGTATCGATGAGGCTCAGTTTTTTGATGATGAAATCGTTGCAGTGTGCAATGCGCTAGCAAATAGAGGCATACGCGTGATAGTCGCAGGGCTGGATATGGATTTTAAGGGAAATCCCTTTGGCCCTATGCCGGCACTTATGGCGACTGCAGAGTATGTTACCAAAGTACACGCCGTTTGCACCAGAACCGGCAACCTCGCTCAATACAGCTACCGCAAGACCCAAAACGAAAAAGTAGTAATGCTGGGTGAGCACCAGGAATATGAACCCTTAAGTCGTGGCGCTTTTTACAAAGCTATGCTAGAAAACAAGCTTAAAGATTTTAAGGTTACAGACCCACAAGAACTTAAAGAATAGAAAACAAACAAATGCATCATAAAGGTACCAGACTCGAGATAGAC
>JANQTO010000010.1:0-6213 GCA_030731685.1 Nonlabens sp. | reverse complement strand
TAGAAACCTGTATTGATAGGTGCCTAGAACCGGTGATATATAGCGTACCGCTGTTGGAAGCTTTTTCCGCTTTCGCGAAAGCAAAAAATCAACAGTCCTACCCCATCCATATAGAATTCAATACAGGTTTAAATCGTATAGGAATTGATCCTGACGAATTAGAACAAACCATTGCAATCATAAAAGCGAGCCCAGCACTTAAAATTAGAGGACTACAATCGCACCTTGCAGCCAGTGAAGACGCTGCCGAAAATGATTTTACACAATCGCAACTCACCATATTTGAAAAGATAAGCAAAGAAATTACAAACCATTTCAACTACCCTATAATCCACCACACCAGCAATACCAGCGGAGCACTCAATTTTAACGAAGCGCACTATAATATGGTACGCTGCGGTATAGGACTTTATGGTTATGGCAATGACCCAGAACATGACAAGCATCTTGTTCCCGTAGCGAGTCTATACTCTGTAATTTCTCAGATACGCAGTATTGAAGCTGGCGAGAGCGTGAGCTATAACCGCAAGTTTATCGCTACAAAACCTATGACATATGCCGTTATCGCATTAGGCCATGGCGACGGTATCGCACGTATTTATGGCCATGGTAAAGGCTCTGTGATGATTCACGGCAAAATCGCCCACACGCTGGGCATCATATGTATGGACATGTTCATGGTAGACGTTACGGACATTCCATGCGCTCCCGGTGACGAGGTAAAACTTTTTGGGAAAAAGCACACCGCGAGCATGTTTGCCGAAACCGCTAATACCATTTCTTACGAATTACTCACACACATGCAAAACCGCTTAAGGCGTATTTATGTATAACAACGGCTTAATATTGCGTTCATCGGTGTTTTAGATAGCTTACATAAATCTGTTTAAACAATTCTTGGTTTTTTTTTAAGTTCCACTAACTTTACCACCTTAATCAACTAAAATTTTAAAACATGTTAAAAGAATTCAAAGATTTTATAATGACCGGTAATGTGGTAGACCTTGCTGTTGCGGTATTGCTAGCTGGCGCAATCGGTATGGTAGTAAATGGTTTCGTGAATATGATCATGATGCCTATCATAGGATACTTTACGGGTGGCCAAGATTTTTCAGACTACAAGGTTATCCTTTCTGAAGCTGTTCTTGCGGCAGACGGTACTGTAACAACACCAGAAAATGCCATCATGTACGGTGCATGGATTAATACCATCATCAACCTGATAATCGTAGGTTTTGTTTTGTTTATGATTGTAAAGGCTTACAATAAAACCAAAACTCCAGTTGTTGAAGAGCCAGCTGCACCAGCAGGTCCTACACAAGAAGAACTTCTTATGGAAATACGTGACGCTCTCAAATCGCAGAAGTAATACAGTCTCCATAAATTTATTTGAACGAGCCAGCTCCATTAAAGCTGGCTTTTTTAGTTACTAAAAAGAAGTGAGTGATATTAAGTTCTTAACTATTTCGACCGTATTTTTGTACCTTAAACTTAAAACATGAATATAGCTGTTGTAGGCGTTACGGGCATGGTAGGCCAGGTAATGCTACGCGTTTTAGAAGAACGCAATCTTGAAATTTCAAATCTTATACCCGTAGCCTCTGAGAAATCTGTAGGCAGCGAAATCACCTTTAAAGGTAAACAGGTAAAAGTGGTAAGTATGCAGGACGCAATTGCTATGAAACCGCACATCGCACTATTTTCAGCAGGTGGTTCTGTTAGTTTAGAATTTGCACCACAATTTGCTGCAGTTGGAACAACCGTTATAGACAACTCCAGCGCATTTAGAATGCAAGCCGATAAAAAACTTATCGTCCCTGAAATTAACGCGACCTCACTCACGCGTGAAGATAAAATAATTGCAAACCCAAACTGTTCTACTATACAAATGGTCATGGCTATGGCGCCATTGCACCGCGAGTATGGCATTAAAAGAATGGTCATATCCACATACCAATCCATTACGGGAACAGGCGTTAAGGCTGTAGAACAGTTGGAAAATGAAATGGCAGGGACTAAAGGTGAAATGGCATATCATTATCAAATACACCGCAATGCTATACCTGCATGCGATAGCTTTGAGGACAACGGTTATACCAAAGAAGAACTTAAGCTAGTCAATGAAACTCAAAAGATACTCAACGACCGCAGCATAGGCGTTACCGCAACCGCAGTGCGCATTCCTGTGGTAGGTGGTCACTCTGAGGCTGTTAATGTGGAGTTTAGAAAAGATTTTGACATTACAAAAGTACGCCAGTTGCTCGCTGCAACTACGGGCATCTCTGTACAGGACAATCCAGATACTAACACCTATCCTATGCCACTGATGGCACACGGGAAGGACGATGTTTTTGTGGGGCGCATACGTCGTGATTTCTCCCAAGAAAACACACTGAACATGTGGATAGTTGCTGACAACCTGCGTAAAGGCGCAGCTACAAATGCAGTTCAGATAGCTCAATACCTTATTACAAACAATTTAGTAGGTTAAAAAACAGGCGCATAAAGCGCCTGTTTTTTTTGACTACATTTGATACTTATTAACGCACTATAATGATACACAAGGCAGTACTATTCATTTTTCTAGGATTTGTAAGTGCGCAGGCGCAATTCTGGACAGAAAGTTCATCGGGCTTTCCGACCACTTCTACAGGAGCCTCTAAATTTCATGTACTGGATGCAAACGTTGCGTGGGCAACAGGATATGATGGTATCGTGCCTAATAATAACATACAGCAATACACCACAACTTCAAATGCTGGTGCAACATGGAACGCTGGGCCCATTAATCTAGGCAACACAAATCTGGGTATATCAAACATAAGTGCTGTAAGTGCCACTACGGCTTACGTAGCTGCATACCCTAGACTAGCGAGCAACCGCGGTGGCGTGTGGATTACCACAGACACGGGTCTTACATGGACAAAACAAACGACGGCATCCTTTAGCAATGCAAATAGCTTTACTAATATCGTACACTATTTTAATGTAAACGACGGTGTTGCCATAGGTGACCCCATCAACGGTTCTTGGGAAATTTATATTACTGGAAATGGCGGTACTGTATACGCAGCTGTAGCGGCATCTAGTATTCCGGCACCGTTAAATGGTGAGGTAGGTTATATCGCGCAATTTGATGCTATAGGAGACAGCATATGGTTTTCTACCAGTAGCGGCCGTATTTATCACTCGGCAAACAAAGGCATGAACTGGAATGTTTATCAGTCACCTCTCAACGATTTAGGTGGTGCAAACCTAAGCGGTGACTACAGTTTTACTAACGCGACGCAAGGAATATTACAGGACAATTCAGGGAATTTATGGCGCACTTTTGACAGTGGTGCAACGTGGAGCCTTGTCACAATTGCAGGCACAGGAAACCCGTATGGCGATGCCATTGCCTACTTGCCAGGTACAAGCCAACTTATAAGCACAGGCTCACAAACAAATTTTTCTGGAAGTTCTTACTCACTCGATAACGGTACCACTTGGATAAACATCGATACTGTTCAGCATGTAGATATTGCTATTTTTGATGAAAACACTGCTTATAGTGGTGGCTTTTCATCAACCAGTGCTGCAACTGGCGTTTTCAAATATACTGGCGCAGTGCTTTCCACGCCATCGATAGAAGAGGATTATGACTTTACCATTTATCCTAATCCCGTAGAAGACATACTCAACTTTACCACTTCCCTAGAGGTTACACAATTTAATATTAGAGCCATGAACGGTTCTATCATTAAGCAAGTACGCGACAATACCAGTATTCCAGTATCAAACCTTGCTGCTGGCGTTTATTTATTAGAAATTAATACGGCAGGTACGAGTTTCACCCTGCCATTTATAAAAAACTAATTATGAAAAACTATGTCCTAGTCATTGCGGCGGTAGCCTTTGTAGCTTGTAAAACTAAAAGTCCTTCCATGGAGAAGAAAGCCATTACCTATCCCGAAACTAAAAAAACCAATACTATTGATACCTATCACGGTGTAAACGTTCCTGACCCATATCGCTGGTTAGAAGACGACCGCAGCGCAGAAACAGGCGCTTGGGTAAAGGCACAGAATGTAGTAACGCAGGAATATTTGTCGCAAATACGCTTTCGCGAAAGCATAAAAAACCGTCTCACAACCTTGTGGAATTACGAGAAAGTAGGTGCTCCATTTATAGAGGGCGATTATACCTACTTTTACAAGAACGACGGTTTACAAAACCAGTATGTTATCTATAGATATCCTACGGCTGGAACTATCAGTGATGCAGTCGTTTTCCTAGACCCGAACAAATTTAGCAAAGATGGAACAACCTCTTTGGGCGGTGCGAGCTTTACAAAGGATGGTTCCCTGTTTGCCTACGCCATTTCTGAAGGTGGTAGCGACTGGCGCAAAATAATAGTCATGGATGCAAAGACCATGAAAAAAGTGGGCGATACCATACGTGATGTAAAATTCTCTGGAATTTCTTGGCGTGGTAATGAAGGTTTCTATTATTCTAGTTACGATAAGCCTACAGGAAGTGAGCTCAGCGCAATGACTGACCAGCACAAGCTATACTTCCACAAAATGAACACACCGCAATCGCAGGACAAACTTGTTTTTGGCGGTGTTCCAAGTGAAAAATATCGTTATATAAGCGGTGGCGTTACTGATGATATGAACTACCTCACCATAAGCGCGAGAACGTCTACAAACGGTGGAAAGTTATTTATGAAATCACTGAAAGATGAAAATGCACCGCTTGTTACCGTGCTCGACAACTTTGATACAAACACATACCTATTACATAACGAAGGTTCTAAGCTATGGTTTGTTACCGACCTAGATGCACCTAACCAACGCATCGTCACCACTGATTTTAAAAATCCAGTACCATCAACATGGAAAGACGTTGTTGCAGAGACACAATATGTGCTAAGTGCATCAACGGGTGGTGGCTATATTTTTGCAGACTACACGGTAGATGCGGTTACAAAAATATTGCAGCTGAACATGGACGGCTCTGAAGTGAGAACCGTAAAATTACCTGGTGTAGGAAGTGCTGGCGGTTTTGGCGCTAAGGATAAAGACAAGACGTTGTACTATAGTTTTACAAACTACACGACTCCAGGAAGTATCTATAAATATGATATTGCGACAGGAGCTTCAACTTTATACAATACGCCTAAAATAGATTTTGACGAATCTCAATATGAGAGCAAGCAAGTTTTTTACACCTCAAAGGACGGCACAAAAATACCGATGATTATTTCGCACAAAAAAGGCATGGAGCTCAACGGTCAAAACCCAACAATTCTATATGGCTATGGAGGTTTTAATGTCTCTTTAAATCCTGGTTTCTCCGTTTCTCGTGCAGCGTGGATGGAAATGGGTGGCGTTTATGCCGTTGCAAATCTACGCGGTGGTGGCGAGTACGGTAAAAAGTGGCACGATGCAGGAACGAAGATGCAAAAACAAAATGTGTTTGACGACTTTATCGCCGCTGGTGAATGGTTAAAAAACAACAACTATACAGACACTAAACACCTAGCAATACAAGGTGGCTCAAACGGTGGTTTGCTTGTAGGCGCAGTGATGTTACAGCGACCAGATTTGGCTGGCGTTGCATTTCCTGCGGTAGGCGTTTTAGACATGCTGCGTTATAACAAGTTTACGGCTGGTGCAGGCTGGGCTTATGATTATGGTACTGCAGAGGATAGCCCTGAAATGTTTAAGTACCTTAAAGGATACTCACCATTACACAACGTTAAAGAAGGTGTTTATTATCCTGCAACCATGATAACAACAGGTGACCACGATGACCGCGTAGTACCTGCACACTCGTTTAAGTTTGCGGCTGAACTACAAGCAAAGCAAGCTGGCACAAACCCAGTACTTATACGCATAGAAACAGACGCAGGTCACGGCGCTGGAAAACCAACTGCTAAAATCATAGAAGAAGCTGCAGATATTTATGGTTTTGCTTTGTTTAATATGGGTGTGAAGATGTAAGGTATTTGCTCGACGTCTTACAATTGAATCAATGAAACATCCAGTATATTTTATGCTTTTTATTCTGATTGTCGGGTGCAAATCTGCCAAAATTAAAGAATCTAATATTGAATCTTCAATACATATTGCTAGTATTCAAGAAACGATGCGAAGTAAAAATATAACGAACTATTTTATTGTACAGCACATCCAATATGGCTTAATTACTACCGTGAAAAAAGGT
>JANQTO010000009.1:5442-8383 GCA_030731685.1 Nonlabens sp. | reverse complement strand
AGTTACCGCAAGGCCGATGCCAGTATGCGTGGCTTTTTCTCTCTTAGTGAAGAGGCTATAGGAAATTTGCTTATAGAAGCTCGTGAGAACGGCATTTCCGGTCTTACCGTAATTTCTACCTGTAATCGAACAGAACTTTATGGTTTTGCCCAGCATCCGTTCCAGCTTATTAAACTACTATGCAAGCATTCAAACGGCAGTATTGAAGAGTTTGAGCGCATTGCTTACGTCTTTAAGAACGAAGAGGCGCAAGAGCATCTTTTTAATGTAGGAACTGGACTTGATAGCCAGATTCTGGGTGATTTTGAAATTATAGGACAGCTTAAGGTTGCCTTTAAGCGTTCAAAAAAATTGGGCCTTATAAACGCCTACATGGAACGCCTCATTAATGCTGTTATACAAGCCAGTAAGCGCATAAAAAACGAAACAGAACTGAGCAGCGGCGCAACCTCTGTAAGTTTTGCGAGTGTGCAGTATCTCAAAGAATATGTTCCCAACGCTAGCGGAACAAAAATCCTGCTATTTGGTACGGGCAAAATAGGACGCAACACCTGCGAAAACCTTGTAAAACACACAGACAATAAACAAATTACGCTCATTAACCGTACAAAAGATAGGGCCGAAGTTATTGCAGGACGTTTTGACCTGATTGTTAAAGACTATGCACAGCTCGAGGAAGAAATCGCCCAGTCAGACGTGCTTATCGTAGCGACTGGTGCGCAATTACCTACCATATCCAAAGGACTTATTTCAACGACCAAACCACTCGTTATTTTAGACCTTTCTATTCCTAAAAATGTGCATGAAAACGTCACAGACTTGCCTAACGTGACCTTACTCCACATAGACGAACTGTCTAAGATGACCAATCAAACTCTAGAGAACAGGGAACTGTATATTCCTACAGCACAGGCCATTATTAAAGAAGTACACGAGGAATTTGTTACATGGAAAAATGCTCGCCGTTTTGCACCTACCATGCAAGCGTTGAAAACAAAATTAGGCACCTTAAAGGATGCCGAAATTAAAAATTCACGTACTAAAATACAGGACTTTAATCAAGACCAAGCGCACCTAGTCGCAGACAAAATTATACAGAAAATAGCCGGACATTTTGCAAACCACCTGCGCGACGAAGATGAGAACACAGACGAGGCTATCGCGCTACTCAATAAGATATTCAAACTAGAAGAACCTAGTTATGAATAAGCCTTTAAAAATAGGTACACGCGATAGTGAGCTAGCCATGTGGCAAGCAACAACGGTGCAATCACAACTTGAGAAACTGGGTTACGCAACAGAGCTTGT
The DNA here is from genome assembly GCA_030731685.1 of Nonlabens sp. Lineage (GTDB taxonomy): Bacteria > Bacteroidota > Bacteroidia > Flavobacteriales > Flavobacteriaceae > Nonlabens. The sequence continues at coordinate 7,075 of JANQTO010000009.1, read as the reverse complement.
TCCCGTAAAATCTGAAGGCGATTTAAACCTTACCCAGCCTCTTTATGAAATGGGTATCACGGGTATTTTTACCAAAACACTGGACCTTGCTCTTGTTCAAGGAACGATAGATCTCGCAGTTCACAGCCTTAAAGATGTTCCTACCATGTTGCCTAAAGGTATGGCGCAAGCTGCGGTACTGGAACGAGCAAGTAGTAATGACATTTTAGTCTATAAAAAAGGATTCAATCCTGACCAGGAAATGGTTATTGCTACAGGAAGCTTACGCCGCAAAGCGCAGTGGCTTCACACAAATCCGCACCACACAGTGACTGACTTACGAGGCAACGTCAACACGCGTCTTGCAAAACTACACGACCAACCATGGAATGCTGCCATATTTGCTAAGGCTGGTTTACAGCGTATAGGTTTATTGGGTAAACTTAAAGGTCATTACGGTTTTGAATACATAGATTTAGACAGTAACATTCCAGCTCCTGCACAAGGAGCAATGATGATTGCCGCTATGCATTCAAACGAACTCGCCATGACTGCATCACAAGCGCTGAATCACGATGTTACGGCACTATGCACAAATCTTGAACGCCTTTTCTTAAATAAGCTTGAAGGTGGTTGTACTGCGCCTATTGGAGCCATCGCAACAATTAATAGCGACCAACTTCATTTTAAAGGCTGTCTTTTTAGTCTAGATGGAAAGACAAGACTGGATGTTGTAGAAAGCGTCTCGCTCAATGACCTGCATTCAAATGGTTTAGAGCAGTTTGCGGCAACTATGGCAAATACCATCTTAAACAATGGCGGTAAGAAACTTATGAGCGCTATCAAATCAGCACTTCAATAGGCCTGCTTTACGCTGTCTAATGCTTATTTTAGCTGTATGAATTGGCTTGATATCATTATCTTAATTGCACTAGGAATAGGGTTCTGGAAAGGATTACTTAATGGTTTCTTTGTTGAGCTTACTTCACTCATAGCCTTAATTGCTGGTATTTACGGCGCGATATTTTTCTCCAATTTTGCTGGTGAGTGGCTGCGTGAACGTACTGAATGGGAAGAGATTTACATCACCATTGCTAGTTTCATCGCAACATTTGTTATTATTATTCTCGTGATACGCTACATAGGAAAACTCGTAACCAAGGTCGTAGATACTGCAAAACTGGGAACGATTAATAAGTTTGCCGGCGCAGCATTTGGACTTCTTAAAATGGCTTTTATTACTAGTGTACTACTCATGTTTGCTGGTGTTGCAACGGGTGAGTACAGTTTACTAGACAAAGAATCTAAAACAGACAGTTTTCTCTTCGCAATTGTAGAACCTCTGGCACCTGCTTTTTTACCTCAAATTATTGAACAGGCAGACCGTGTTGATAGGAGCTTGCGTGGCGATGAGGATGAAGAGTTAAGAGAAATAGAAGAATAGTTACCATTCTTTATAAGGCGGCACCGTATCCTCAACATTTACAAGCACCCAAGCAAGGCACTCTTCATAGGTTTCAAAAATAAATTCTTCATGAATTAAATCTGGAATAATGTCTATGGCTTCCATACGGTAGCGCGGTTGTTCCTGCACACCTACAAGTAGTGGCTGTATGTTTTTGGCCATGAGCGCCATCATCACATCTTCAACAGC
>JANQTO010000009.1:0-5432 GCA_030731685.1 Nonlabens sp. | reverse complement strand
GGTCCATAAATCGCACGCGTTCCCTACGCACGAGGGCGTGTGTTGCACGGTCGGGAACATCTCTAGACATCGTAACAAAGTCACTGGTGTAGCCAAAAAACAACGGCCCCGTGAGTTCCTTAATGTATATTTCTTCGCGTAGTTCTCTAGGTATTCTAGCATAGTTAGTGTCTGCGTCATCATCTTCAGGTGATAGTCGTACCAGTGCAGACTCTGATGATGATAAGTCACCCATCTTTTTCATGAAAATAAGACTAGCGATTACCAGACCTATTCCTACCGCAAAAACCAAGTCCCAAAACACGGTTAATAATAGCACAACGAACATAATAAACACATCGCTTCTAGGAATAGCTTTTATTGCTTTCAATCCTTTATAGTCCATTACTCCTATACCTACGGTGATAAGAATTCCCGCTAAAACGGCACTAGGTATTTGAGAAGCATAAGGCCCCAGCAATAACACAATGACTAGCAAAATAATCGCTGCTATCATTCCCGACAGTCTGGTTTTACCACCACTATTGATATTTACCACAGTACGAATAGTCGCACCAGCACCAGGAATACCGCCAAAAAGTGCACTTACACTATTCCCTATTCCTTGACCTACCAGTTCCTTATTAGGCTGGTGGCTGGTTTTGGTCATGTTGTCTGCCACAACGCTGGTAAGTAAGGAATCTATCGCTCCTAACAGTGCAAGGGTAAGCGCCGTAAATATATACGGTGATATAGCTCCAAAACTGAACTGCGTAAAAATCTCAAAATACGGTAGCGGAAAATCAGATGGGATTTCGCCTATCTTACTCACGTCTAGTTTAAGTATTACCACAGCACCCGTTACCACAAGCAGAGCCACCAGCGTAGACGGAACTGCTGTAGTGATACGTTTAAACCCGAAAATTATTAGGATGGTTCCAAGCGCAAGCGCCAGTTCCAGATAATCTATTTGACCTATTGCGTTCGGTAAGTTTTTTAATGTTCCAAGTACGCCGCTTGAATCACTTTTTGCAAGGGTCTCTGCTTTAAGACGAATATCCTCTGAAGCAATATCTTGCGCTCGTAAAACTGTTTTCTCAAAATCTTCTAGGACCAGCACGTCTTTTTGTACCTCATCACTAAAAATATCCTGCAAAAGACGTTCTTGCGCCTGTGGCATGAAGGTTTTCACAAATTCCTCATCCTGCTTAGGGTTGTAACCCATCGCAGGCAATAGCTGCGTTATTAAAATAATAACGCCTATACCTGTCATGAAGCCCGAAACCACAGGATACGGAATGTACTTAATGTATTTGCCCAACTTGAGAACACCTAGTACTATCTGAAATATACCTGCTAGAATAAACACAATGAGAATGGACGGCAGCGCCTTTTCTAAGTCGCCATTATTGAGCTGTAAAATACCTGCAATAATAACCATACTTACCGCAGTCATGGGTGCAGTAGGTCCCGATATTTGCGTATTTGTACCGCCGAAAAGCGATGCAAAAAATCCTATGAAAATAGCTCCGTATAATCCTGCTACAGCTCCTAAACCAGATTGTACACCAAAAGCAAGTGCTAGAGGCAACGCAACAATACCAGCAGTAAGACCACCTAACAGGTCACCCTTAAAATGTTTGAAAAAATGTTTCATATAGCTCTATATTCAAGTGAGAAAACTCAAATATAGTTATTAAAAAAACTTCTCTAGATTTTTCTAAAGTTCTTTAATAGCATCTAGCGGAATCCACGATTTACTCCCATTTGCAAGCTGCACATGTGCCCAATCGTCCAATGTTTCTATAATGGCAACCTTTGTTCCCTCGTGTAGGGTAAGCGCAGTTTCGGCAGTGCTGCGAGGCTCAATTCTTGTAATTACTTCACTGTCAAATATGATTGCATAACGTTCAGTTTCCTTCAAGTTTACTGCTGCAAATGCAGCATATATAAAAAATAAAGTAACCAGTATGCCCAGCATCGATAAGATGAAAAACAATCTTTTTTTCCCAGCGACCTGTGCGTAGACGTAAAGAATAAGCAATAATATGGTCAGTAACCCAGCGACGATACTGAAATAAGCCCATGTATCTATGCTATAAGAGCTAACGACACTTTTAAACCACTCCTTAAAACCATCTTTTGGCAGCGCTTCTACCGCATCCAGCTTCATTTGGTTTGCATACCGCAAGTTTGTGAGCACGTCCTGGTTGTTAGGGTCTAGCTGCAATGCCTTTTCATAATTATAGATTGCTGGTGCAATATGGTTGAGTTTGTAATGCGCATTTGCAAGGTTGAAATACACTTCGGTACTGTGCACGTTTTCCTTTAAAATCTGATTGTAGCCTGCAATGGCTATTTCATATTTCTCAGCGGTGTATGCTTTGTTCGCTTTCGCGAAAGCGTTATCAAGACCATCCTGAGCGTTACTAAATATCGCTCCCAAACTAAAAATTACCGTAAAAATGTAGTTCATTAAGCGCGTTTTAATTGTTTATCTAAACTGTCAATGACACTGCTGGCCCTATCATAATCTTGTTGCATGCTGACCATGGTAGATGGCGTGTATCTAGCAAACTCACAGCTTGCGAGCAATTGCGTGAAGCCGTGCAAAGAGTCTTCGCTTGCTCCTCGTTGTGCCAGCAGCTCTGTGATACGTTCCTTACTCATTTCGGCAGTTGGGATGTTTAATTTAGATTTCAGATAATTGTGCAGGGACTTTTCTAGGGATACATAAAATGCGTCATGGTTACCTAAATTCTTGCGGGCCTCACTCAAATATTTACGGCTCAACTTATTTGCCGTTCTTATGCGATTTCCTAGCACGTCAGATGCCATAGCTTCTCTTCTATTGCGCACGAGCAAGGCTAGTGGCAACAACAACATGAGTCCGCCTAAGATAGCCCAATACGCTGCCGAATTAAAAAATTGCGATTCTGACTTAGGTTGAAGCGTCGTATCGTTTTTAATAAATGCAAATGGCGATACAGCATCTATGACATTCTTATTACTCGCAACTGCTGCGCTTGTAGGTGGTGGCCCATCTACTTCTACAAGCAGTTCCTCACTTTTTATCGTGACAAACTTTTCTGTAGTTGGGTCAAAATAAGAGAATTCTACCTGCGGGATTTTATACTTACCACCGAATTGTGGTACGATGGTATAATCGTCTACCACGCTACCGCGCATGCCGCTTATGGATGTTGTTACATTATCTGTACGCGCAGGTTCAAAAACCTCTAAGCTTTGCGGTGTGACTAGTTTTGGTATTTCTAAAAACTTAAGATTTCCTGAACCGCTTACTTTTACTTTGGCTGTTAAGCTTTCTCCAGCTTTAAGCGCTGCTTTATCCAGTGACACTGCAAAATCCAACTGCCCTACCGCACCTTTGAAACTTGCTGGTCTACCTTCCAGAGGTAAATCTTTTACCTTGATTTTACGCGCTCCGGCACTTACGGTAATATTTTCTTTAGAATAATAAGGTCTCCCTAGAAAATCTCTGCGGTTTGTAGGAACCTCAACGGCAATATTCAGCGATAACGGTTCTATAGTAAGCTCACCAGTTTTTTGCGGATATAAAACTGCTTCACGCAATACTAAATATCTATAGGGTTGTCCATTATAGGTACCATTTTGTACTTGCCTGTTGCGGTTATCAATGTTGTGAATCCAGAAATCTTCATATTTCGGACTCTTAACTTCGTTCCAACCGCCTACGCCTACGTTATTAGAAACATAGAGTTTGTAGACTACGCGCATAGGTTCGTTGAGATACGGGTTTCCTTCAGAAACCTCAGCGACTAAATGTATATTTTTACTTGCCTCGTTTGATGAAGATACCGTACCGCCTTGCTGATAAGAGTTACTACCTTGCTGCTGCGATTGCTGGATGGCAGCGGTGACATTTACACTTACAGCGTCAGTGGTATAGTATTGACCATCATATTGCATGCTGGCCTGCCCTATGACTATTTTACCCATGCGGTTAGGTCGCAAGAAATAGGTAAATGATTTAGACATACTGCCACGACCATTAATCCACTGCTGTGAAATAGAAGTGCTAGGACCGCCCACAACGGTAAAGTCCTTAAAATCTGGCGGCGTAAAATTATCGCCATTTACATTCATCTTGAACTCCACACGCAGATTTTCATTCTTGCCTATCTCGTCCCTACTTAGATTTGAAGTAAAAGACACCTGTGCTTGCGTGAACAAACATGCTGTTAAAAACAATAATGTAAGAAACTTACTCATTACCAGTCTTTTTCATTTTTGGAACTTCTTCCTTGTGCTTTTTTACCGTTGATTTTATTTTGTACTTTTTGCTCTTCGTTATTCATGGCGTCGAGCAGTTGTTTTACCTGTTGCGGTGTTAATTTACCTTCTACGCGTTTAGGAACTTTGCCGCCAGTCTGGTCGTTAGGCTTGCCATCGCCGTTTTCACCTTCGGTATTCTTTCCTTTGTCACTATCTTTTTTATCGCCATCGCCGCCATCTTGGTCGTTGCCGTCTTTCTCGTTTTTATCGCCTTTATTTTTCCCATCGGCGTTTTGGTCTTTATCGCCTTCTTTATTCTCAGGACTGTTGGAATCACCTTCACCTTTATTCTTGTCCTTGTTCTTCCCGTCATCACCGCCGCCACCGCCGCCATTTTTATCTTGTTCCTGTTTTGCTAGCGCAAGATTATATCGCGTTTCGTCGTCAGTCGGGTCGTTGCGAAGTGATTGTTTGTAGGACGCGACAGCCTCAGCATACTGCTTGTTCTCTAGATAAGCATTACCCATGTTATGATAAATACGGTGCTTGTCTTCTTTACTGGTTGCCTTAATAAGTGCCTTTTTATATTGCTCTACGGCATTAAATCGTTTCTCTTTTTTAAAATCGTAATAAAGATTCCCAAGGTTGTAAATCGCCTTGGGATTATCTGGTTGCATGGCGATGGCTGTTTTGTAAGCAGCCTCAGCCTGATTGAAATTGTTCTTACGAGCATATTGCTGCGCTAATTCCACGGCGTCATCATAAGATTTCATGCGTTTCATGTCCTGTTTTGGAACGTTCTCACGTTGCGCACTTGCAGCCATCAAACAGCTCCAAAACGCCACAAATAAAATACTATGTCTTAAAATGCTATTCATTGAACAAGTTTAATTTTTTTAACCAACCCGTTTTTTTCTCCAAGTACAACACGTCCAGTAACAAAAAGAATAATCCCAAGCCCAAGAACCATTGAAACTGCGATTCAAAAGATGCATACTGCTGCGATTCAAAAGCTACTTTATCAATGCCTGAAAGTTCTTTTTTAAGAGCTTCGAGCGCTGTAGCAGTGACGGTGCCATCTATATAAACTCCTTTGCCTACTTCAGCAATTTCGATAAGTGTTTCTTTATCGAGTTTTGTGATTACGGTCTCACCGTCGTTGTCTTTCTTAAATGCACGAACCACGCCATTTTCCT
>JANQTO010000008.1 GCA_030731685.1 Nonlabens sp. | reverse complement strand
CGCTGGCCATAATACAGTAACCGTAAATGGACAAGACCAAATGCTTAAAGGTGGTCGCTTTATATGGTTTTACTGGGTTAAAATGGCGACGGCAACGCTTACTAAAAAAACAAATTTTGAATTTGCAGGCTCCATAGATGCTTATAGACAATTAGGAACAATAAACCATACCCGCAAAGTCAGTAAAGAACCAGAGACATTTAACTGGGAAGTGATAGACACCGTTTGTACTAAATCACAAGTAATGACACAACACTGGCATATCAATCCTGCTATGTTTGAAAAAATTACCTTTGTAGCGGTAGATGCGGCAGGAAATGAATTAAAGCCTGTAATTGAAGAAAAATGGATGTCCAGCTACTACGGGGTTAAAGAGCCTTCTATAGCGCTTAAGTTTGAAACTGGAAGCACAACAATTACCACACAAATAACAATAAACCCATAAATGAATATTCTCTTAATACACCAGTATTTTCTTGAAAAAAACGACGGTGGTGGCTCTCGTTTCAATGAGATGACACGCACATGGGCGAGTCAGGGGCATACAGTGACCGTACTTGCAGGAATGGTTCATTATGCAACAGGTGAAAAAGCATCTAAGTACAAAGGGAAGTTTACATATAAAGACAGCCAGTTTTATGATGGTGTTGATGTTATGCGCTGTCATGTGTCTGAAAGTTACAACAGTAGTTTTTTAGGTCGTTTGTGGGCTTATTTTAGTTTTGTTTTTAGCAGTGTATATGCAGGTCTTTTTAAAACAAAAGGTAACTTTGATGTGATTTTAGTCACATCGCCACCATTGTTTGTGGGTATAACGGCGTACGTGTTGTCGGTTTTTAAAAGAATTCCATTTGTTTTTGAGGTACGTGATTTATGGCCTGAAAGTGCTATTGACACAGGTGTTTTACAAAATGGGTTGATTATTAAATTTGCTTATTGGTTTGAGAATTTTATTTACAAAAAAGCAAAACTTGTGAATGTGCTTACACCAGCATTTAGAACAAAACTTATAGCAAAAGGAGTTCCGGAGCATAAAGTTATTTTCATTCCTAACGCAGCCGACTTCTCTCTAGCCGCTGCAGTTCAAAAAGATTTTGATGCTCAAGAATTTAAAGAAGCCATAGGTCTTAAAGATAAATTTGTAATTACGTATGTAGGCGCACATGGCGTTGCAAATCATCTAATTCAATTGCTTGACGCGGCCGCACTTTTACAAGATACAAATGTGGTTTTTCAATTAATAGGCTCTGGAATGCAAAAAGAAATGCTCATCGCCGAAAAGGAAAAACGTAACTTAAACAATGTTATTTTCAGAGAACCCGTCGCAAAGGCTGAAGTTTTTAAATACATTTTATCATCAGACATGGGAGCTTCAGTACTTAAAAAAGTAGATACCTTTAAAACAATCTATTCTAATAAGACTTTTGATTATATGTCTTGCAAGAAACCTACCTTACTAGCTATAGATGGAGTAAGTAGGGAACTTGTAGAAACTGCACAATGCGGTGTATATGTAGAGCCAGAAAATGCACAAGCTATCGCGACTGGAATACGAAGTCTTGTAAATAATCACGAAAAGCTAGCGTTGATGGGGTCTAATGGTTATGAGTATGCAATGACACATTTTGATAGAAAAGTCCTTGCAACACTGTTATTGTTATTAATGTATATTTTTGTTATATGGTTTGTGTTAGTA
>JANQTO010000007.1:894-1704 GCA_030731685.1 Nonlabens sp. | reverse complement strand
CAAAGGACCTATGGCATTAATAGCAACGCGCCTGCTCAAATCTTTTTTAAAGAATAAATTCCACGAACCAGCACCATAATCAAAACCTTCTAAAATGGCGTAGCCCGAGAATAATAGACCTACTACTAAGAACCACAGCGTGGGATAATCTATACCTAAAAAATATTCCATAACATTAAACGTATTTCAAGAATTCATCTGGATTTTCAGCCTCGTCGTAGGGACCGTGCTTTATTTTCTTATTAACTGAATAGATAAATAGCAAGAACAGTATAGCGTAGACTACTAAAAATAAGATTAATGAGAAAAGTATTTGGTTAGAAGATACCTCTTGTGAAAACCCATCACTAGTTCTTAAATGACCGTACACAATCCACGGTTGTCGTCCCATCTCTGCTGCAAACCAGCCTACCTGATTTGCTATTTGTGGTAATAAAACCGAGAATGCAAAGATTTTTAAAAGCCATCTTTTGTCAAATAGGGTGCCTCGCCACCATAGAAAACTAGCATAAACTGATAGTCCTATTAAGAACATTCCTATGGCAATCATTATGTGGTAAAACTGGAAAACAGCGTTTACTTGTCCAGGTCTATCTTCCTCTGGAAAGGCATTTAAACCTGTAATAGGCGCATCAAAATCTTGGTGTACGAGAAATGATAATCCTCCTGGAAGTTTAATTCCAGTTACCTCTTGTGTTACGTTATTAACCCAGCCAAATAGATACAAATCTGCAGGACCTGATTTGTCATAATGGCCTTCCATGGCCGCAAGTTTTGCTGGTTGATTAACGGCAACGCCGTCTGCAGAGC
>JANQTO010000007.1:0-884 GCA_030731685.1 Nonlabens sp. | reverse complement strand
CTGCAGAGCTATGTCCAGAAAGTAATTGTGTAAGTGAGAAAATCGTAGCAATGGCCAGCGCGAGTTTAAACGCTTTCTTAGAAATATCTATATGTCTACCTTTAAGTAAATAATAGGCATGAACACTTAGCACTAAAAATGCACCTGCAAGTATGGCACCTTGCCAAACATGTATGATTCTATCTACACTAGATGGATTAAAAACCATGGCCCAGAAATCAGTAACCTCAGCTCTTGCCTCAAAACCTTCTCCTACAATATGGTAACCTGCAGGTGTTTGTTGCCAGCTGTTTGCCACCACAATCCATACGGCCGAGAACATCGAACCTAAAAACACGCCTATGGTAGATATAAAATGGACCTTGGGCGAGACTCTATTCCACCCAAAGAGTAAAATGCCTAAAAATGCACTTTCTAGTCCAAAGGCAAAGAGACCTTCTGCAGCTAGCGCACTTCCAAAAATGTCGCCCACATACCGTGAATAAACCGCCCAGTTTGTACCAAACTCAAATTCCATGATAATACCAGTAGCGACACCTATACCAAATGTTATAGCAAATATTTTTAACCAAAAACGAGTTAACACCTCATACTGTTTGTTACCTGTTTTTAAATACATACCCTCCATAATAACCATGATAAGACCTATGCCTATGCTCAATGGCGGGTATATATAGTGAAAAGCAATTGTGAAAGCAAATTGGATTCTAGCAAGAATTTCTGTATCCATGACTCTAGTTATTTGAACATCAAAGATAGTCTCAAACAACAAATTGCTATGTGACTTAGGTTACCGTAGCACCATTAAAATCGTTTTTTAAGAAATATAAAAAACAAATATTTTTGAAGAGGCTGATTCAGTGCTAATTAACGGGTACGTACAG
>JANQTO010000006.1 GCA_030731685.1 Nonlabens sp. | reverse complement strand
TTAAACGGAAAACCACGCTCAGCCTCAAAGTTTGAGGAAAAGAGTACACGCTTACCGTCAGGCAGGAAAAAAGGCGACCAGTTTGCATTGCCCAGTTGGGTAAGTTGGCGCAGGTTAGAGCCGTCGGCATTGCATATATAGAGTTCCATTTCTGTAGGTTGTACGAGTCCTACTTTAAGTAAATCTTTGTATTCTTTAATTTCTTCGGGAGTTTTAGGTCGTGAAGAACGGAAAATAAGCTGCGACCCATCTGGTGAGAAAAATGCACCGCCGTCATAACCTAGCTCATAGGTAATTTGCTTTACATCACTACCATCTATATTCATGGTGTACAATTCTAAATCGCCACTGCGGTCGCTGGTAAAAACAATTTTATCACCTTTAGGCGACACGGTAGGCTCTGCATCATAGCCTTTTTCGTTAGTGAGTTGTGCGGTGATATTTCCTTTTAAGTCTGCTACAAAAATGTCGTAACTATCATAAATGGGCCATACGTATTTCCCGTTTTCCTTAAGCGGTGTATCAGGACAGTTGTCCATGGCAAGGTGTGTACTTGCGTAGATAATGTGCTTGTTATCAGGCAGGAAATAAGCACAGGTAGTACGTCCTTTTCCTGTAGATATCATGGGTGGCACGCTTTCGCGAAAGCTATCTCCATAATTCATTAAGAACATTTGATCACAGTTTACGTTCCACGCAGCATTGTTACTTTGGAAAACAAGCTGCTTGTCGTCAAAGCTCCAGTAAGCCTCAGCATTGTCGCCGCCAAAGGTCACTTGTTTCATATCTTTAAAGTGGTTTTCACCTTCCATAATCAAAGGATTTGCGTTTACTTGCTCTTCTTTATCTTCAGTAACGTTTTGTTTTACGGCTTCTTTGCAACTGGCAGTGAGTATTATGGCGATAAGAAATAGGACTGTTCTCATGGATGAATTAGTTTTGTGTAAAATTACAAGCTAGTTATGAGAATCACCTTACTTTTTGCAGCCATTTGCATATTCCTTTCATGCAAAACCGAACTTAAAAACACCGAACCTGTAAAAGGTGATATGAAGGCAGACGTTGTATTTCTTGCCTCAGACAGTTTGCAAGGTAGAGAAACAGGCACTTCCTATGAATTACTCGCTGCCGATTATATTGCAAAGCGCATGAAAGAAAGTGGTCTATCACCCAAAGGCAATGAAGGCACTTACTTTCAAACTTTCTCATTCAAACAATCCAACGATCCACATACCGAAGCCGCATTTACAGACGAGCAAGGAGACGGTTTTCTTACCGGAACAAATGTTATAGGATTCATAGATAACGGTGCAAAAACGACTGTTGTTATAGGTGCGCATTATGACCATTTGGGTATGGGCGGTGAAGGTTCTTTATACAGAGATGGTGAAGCAATACACAACGGTGCCGATGATAATGCCAGCGGTGTTGCCGTGATGTTAGAACTTGCTTATAGGATAAAAACAAGCCATTTAAAAGGTCAGAACTATTTATTTATGGCTTTTTCTGGTGAGGAAATGGGACTACTAGGCTCTAATTACTTTACTAAAAATGCAACTATTGATTTGAGTACGGTATCCTACATGATTAATATGGATATGGTAGGTAGGCTCAACGACGAGAGCGTACTTGCTATTAATGGCATAGGAACCTCACCACGATGGAACCAAATTATAAATTCAGTTAATAAAGACTTCAAACTAG
>JANQTO010000005.1 GCA_030731685.1 Nonlabens sp. | reverse complement strand
CTATAAAAGAACAAAGCAAACAGGGAAACTCATTCTCTTTCAGCGCATTAAAAGCTTTACCTCGATTTTTCAAGGAAATATGGCGCGTAAGCCAGAAGCTTTTTGTGACCAACTTTATCGCTCGATTGCTCACCGCAGTAAGCCCTGTGGCGCTTTTGTGGGTTGGAAAACTCATCATAGACGAGGTCATCTTACAAATATCGCTTGACGATAAAGACCTCACCAAACTATGGACTTATGTGGCTATAGAATTGGGAATCGCCATCGCTGCCGACTTGCTCAACCGTTTAATCAACCTTACCGACGGCCTCATAGGCGATTTGTACTCAAACGACTCCTCTGAAAAAATTATACGTAAAACAAACGAGCTTACTCTAGAACAGCTCGAGGACCCAGATTTTTATGATAAACTCGAACGCGCGCGCCAGCAAACCGCTGGTCGTGTGGGCCTAATGAGCGCATCGCTCAGCCAGGTGCAAAGTATTATCTCCATAGGTTCCCTCGTTGCAGGTCTTATTTATTTTGAACCCTTGCTTATTATTCTGCTGGTTTTAAGCATTATACCATCTTTTATTAATGAGATAAAATACAGTTCACACCGCTACTCTGTAGCACGCAGCTGGACTGCAGAGCGTCGCGAACTGGACTACTTACGCTTTATAGGCGCAAATAACCAAACAGCTAAAGAGGTCAAGCTTTTCGGACTTACAGATTACATCGCAGCACGTTTCAATAAACTGTCTGGCGATTATTATGAAATCAATAAAAGCCTGTCCATAAAGCAAAGTATCTACGGTTCCTTGTTTAATGTGCTAGGTATTTTGTCCTATTATGGTGCTTATATATTTATCATTTTTAAAGTTATTACAGGCACACTCAGCATCGGTGAACTCACGTTCCTGTCGGGCTCCTTTAACAGGCTTAGCAACAGTTTACAAGGCTTTTTCTCCAGATTCACTGCCATTTCAGAAAGTTCGCTATACCTGCGCGATTACTTTGATTTTCTGGATATAGAAATCACAGACGTTGCAGCAAGCTACACACCTATTCCAGAGGAAATCAAAATAGGTTTTGAGCTACGCAATGTACATTTTGGTTATGCAGGTAGTGAGATAGACGTTTTAAAAGGCGTGAGTTTTACCATAAAAGCTGGTGAGAAAATTGCTTTTGTAGGACAGAACGGAGCTGGTAAAACTACACTCATAAAACTAATTCTACGTTTTTATGAACCTACACAAGGTGAGATTTTGCTCGATGGTATTAACATTGCGCAGTTTGACAAACAGGAATACAGAAAACGATTTGGTGTTATTTTTCAGGATTTCTTTAAGTATGAATTCAGCTTACGCGAAAACATCGCTGTAGGAAACATCGAGGAACTCAACAACGACCCGATGATTACAGACGCCGCTGCACGAAGTCTCGCAGACCAAGTAGTTGCAGTCATGAAAGGCGGCATAGACCAGCAACTGGGACGCCGTTTTGCCAAAGGGCAAGAACTAAGCGGTGGCCAGTGGCAAAAAGTAGCTCTTGCAAGAGCATACATGAAAAACTCCGACATTATCGTACTGGACGAGCCTACCAGCGCACTAGACGCACAAGCCGAGTATGATGTTTTTGAACGATTCATAGGACTCACAAAAGGTAAAACCAGTATCATCATCTCTCACCGTTTCTCCACCGTGCGCATGGCAGACCGTATTTTAGTA
>JANQTO010000004.1 GCA_030731685.1 Nonlabens sp. | reverse complement strand
TTTGAACATGGTACGCTTTCGCGAAAGCGAGCAAAAGAAATTCTTACTGCTATCACAAGTGGTTCTGTAAATGACGCTCAAATTGCAGCCTTTCTTACTGTTTATGGAATGCGCAGTATAACTGTAGATGAGCTTGCCGGTTTTAGAGATGCGATGCTAGAACAAGCACAGCTTATAGACCTTAGAGAATTCAACCCAATCGATTTATGCGGTACTGGTGGAGATGGTAAAGACACGTTTAACATAAGTACCCTGGCCAGTTTTGTAACGGCGGGCGCAGGCGTGAACGTTGCAAAACATGGTAATTACGGTGTGAGTTCGGTAAGCGGTTCTAGCAACGTGATGGAACATTTAGGATTTGTTTTTACAAAGGATAAAGAATTGCTTACACGTCAAATATCAGAAACTGGTATATGTTTTTTACACGCGCCCCTATTCCACCCAGCGATGAAAGCTGTTGCGCCCATACGCAAACAACTGGGCGTTAAAACCTTTTTTAACATGCTGGGACCTTTGGTAAATCCAGCACAACCATTACTGCAAAGTGTAGGCGTGTTCAACCTGCAACTGGCCCGTAACTATGAGTATTTATTTCAAGAAGAACCACGTAAGAAATATGCCATTATCCATGCCCATGATGGTTACGACGAGGTAAGCCTCACTGGTAAAGTACGTATTGCAACAAATACTGGTGTTGCCGACTTGCAGCCAGAGCATTTTAACATGGAATTACTGAACCAAAAAGCCATTTATGGCGGCAGCACCATACAAGAAGCTGCAACTATTTTTATGAATGTTTTAGAATATAAAGCGACTACCACACAACACGATGTGGTCATAGCAAACGCTGCTACAGCCATTTCCGTAGCTAGGGAAACCAGCATTAAAGATGCAGTGCTTATAGCACGTGAATCTCTAGAAAGTGGGAAGGCATTACAAAGCTTCAAAAAATTACGAGCACTGCAAACACAAGTATAACATGGACGATATCCTTAAAAAAATAACAGACCGTACCGCAAAAGACTTGGTAGACAGAAAGTTAAAAGTACCACTTGCTACATTAAGAGAAATGCCTTTTTACAACCGTAAAACCATTTCTTTTACAAACAGCTTGAGCACTGGCAGCGGCATCATAGCCGAGCATAAAAGACAAAGTCCCAGTAAAGGAAGTTTTAATTGTCCAGCTAGCCTTAAAGATGTAGTCACAGGTTATGAAAATGCCGGCGCTAGCGCTATAAGTTGCCTGACTGACGAGCCATTTTTTGGTGGTGACTTACAAGATTTACTCGAGACACGAGCAGCAGTAAACATACCCGTTCTACGCAAAGATTTTATGATAGACCTCTATCAAGTGCACGAGGCAAAGGCATACGGCGCAGACCTCATTTTGCTTATTGCAGCTTGTTTAAATGACGAAGAATTATACACACTATCTCTAGAAGCATTAAACTTAGGACTAGAAATACTCTTTGAGGTTCACGACTTAGAAGAGCTTGAACGTGTAAAAAAGGTAACTGAGCCATTTAACCCAGCAAAATATGCGATAGGTGTGAACAATAGAGATTTAAAACGCTTTAAAACTGATGTCGCAAATAGTGTAAACCTGTTGCCTCACTTCCCCGCTGGCGTCATTGCTATAAGTGAAAGCGGTCTGAACGACCCAGAAACGGTTAAAAGTTTAAGAAATACAGGTTATACTGGTTTTTTAATAGGCGAGCATTTCATGAAAACAAACCAACCAGGTGCGGCATGTGCATCTTTTATTAAAGCCATAAACTCATGATTATAAAGGTATGCGGTATGCGCGAGTCTGCAAATATTGAAGCATTACAAGAACTGGACATCGACTTTATGGGGTTGATACGCTACCCTAAATCCAAGCGATTTGTAGACGATAATCAGGCAAATACGGTTGGTAAATTAACGATGAACAAAGGTACCGTAGGCGTTTATGTAAATGCGACTTTTGAGCAAATCTTGCAGGATATTATCCCGATGCAATTAGACATTATACAGTTGCATGGTGATGAGGATTCCGCTTTCGCGAAAGCGTTATTAGAACTAGACCTGAAAATTTTTAAAGCATTTCAAATCCAGGAATCATTTGATTTTACGATTTTAAAAGACTGGGAAATTCTAGCAGAAGCTTATCCTGGAAAGCTGTTTTTTCTTTTTGACACAGCAACTGAAAATTATGGCGGTAGCGGCACGAAATTTAACTGGCAACTACTCGACAACTATACGGGTAAGGTTCCCTTTTTATTAAGTGGCGGCATAACGGCGCAAGATGCACCTGCAATTAAAAGTATTAAACACGAAGCATTTATGGGCATAGATATTAATTCTAAGTTTGAAACTGCTCCAGGTTTAAAAGATATAGATAGTGTTAAAACATTCATACAAAAATTGAGACAATGAGTTATCAAGTAGACAAAAATGGTTTTTATGGGGAATTTGGTGGTGCTTTTATACCAGAATTACTGTATCCTAATATAGAAGAATTACAGGAAAATTACCTAGAAATAGAGAAATCGCCTGCGTTTCAAGAAGAGTTCAATCAGCTACTTAAGGATTATGTAGGTCGTCCTACACCATTATTTCTTGCCAAAAGATTGTCTGCAAAGTATGGTGGTGAGATTTGGTTAAAACGGGAAGACCTATGTCATACTGGTGCACACAAAATAAATAATACGATAGGTCAAATTTTGCTTGCAGAGCGACTCGGTAAAAAACGCATTATTGCAGAGACTGGTGCAGGCCAGCATGGTGTTGCAACAGCTACCGTTTGCGCGCTTAAAGGCTTGCAATGCATCGTCTATATGGGCGAGAAAGATATTGAACGACAAGCTCCTAACGTAGCTCGCATGAAAATGTTAGGTGCAGAAGTGCGACCAGCAACCAGTGGTTCTAAAACCTTAAAAGACGCGACAAACGAGGCCATGCGCGACTGGATTAATAACCCTGAAGACACGCATTACATCATAGGGTCTGTTGTAGGACCTCACCCATATCCAGATATGGTTGCACGCTACCAAAGCGTTATTTCTAAAGAAATAAAAGAACAATTACAAGGCCTTCCCGATTATGTCATAGCATGTGTAGGCGGTGGTTCAAACGCGATGGGCGCTTTTTATCATTTTCTAGACGACCCAAGTGTACAATTGATAGGTGTAGAAGCAGCTGGTTTAGGTGTACATACTGATAAGACCGCGGCAACCTTAACACTAGGAACACCTGGTGTGTTGCACGCGAGTAGGTCTATTATGATGCAAGATAAAGACGGCCAGGTCGTAGAGCCTCACAGCATAAGTGCTGGACTGGATTATCCTGGAATAGGCCCAGCACACGCATGGTTAAAAGTTTCAGAACGGGCGCAATACCTAGCAGTTACTGATGCTGATGCACTTACAGCAGCTGTAGAATGTAGCCGTTTAGAAGGTATCATACCTGCACTAGAAACTGCGCATGCATTTGCCGTTTTAGGCAGATTAGGACTTAAACCTACCGATAGAGTTGTCATAAACCTTTCAGGCCGTGGTGATAAAGACATGGATACGTACATGAAAGAGTTAGACCTTTTTCAATAGAACACAAACAATCACTAGCATTCATTTACCACACATCCATGAACAATAAACTTACAGCACTTTTTAAAACCAAGCCAAAGAATTTACTTAATATATTTTTTACCGCAGGTTTTCCTAAATTAGAAGATACCAGTACCATACTTAGTGCATTAGAACAAGCTGGTGTAGATTTAATAGAGATAGGCATACCTTTTAGCGACCCGCTAGCAGATGGCCCTACGATACAAGAATCCAGCAAAATAGCATTAGAAAATGGCATGTCTATCGAAATGCTCTTTAAGCAACTACATCAGTTTAGAGCACAAAATGCAGCATTCAACACACCCATCATGCTCATGGGATATCTAAATCCCGTGATGCAATATGGCATAGAGGCTTTTTGTAAGCGATGCCAGGAATTAGGTGTGGACGGATTAATTATTCCTGACCTACCCATGTATATCTACCTAACAGAATTCAAAGAGGTTTTTGAAAAACACAATATCAGTAATATATTTTTAGTTACACCGCAAACCTCAGAGAAACGCATTAGAGAGATAGATGAAAATTCAACAGGGTTCATTTACGCGGTAAGCTCGGCAAGCACTACTGGAGGCAATACTGCTTTTACCGCTGCAGCAGGTTATCTAGGAAAACTAAGAGATATGAATCTAAACACACCCATTCTCACAGGATTTAACATTAAAAACAAGCAAAATTTTGAAGATGCTTGTAGCTATGTAGATGGTGCCATTATAGGTAGTGAGTTTATTAGACAAATCTCACAAGAAGGCAATCTACAAAATCAAATAACCAACTATATACAAAGTATAAGGTAGACAAAATTATTTATTTTTAAGAAAAATGTCTTCACACAAATAAAAATGCGTATATTTGGAGACATTTGTCTGGGTTATGAAAAATAAAGAACAAGAAAATAGCTATTTAAGATACAGCGAGGAGTTAAAACCACTCATGGTTAATGAGGCTGCACCTGCGAGTTATGGAAAATTTTTAGGTGACCGCATGAGTAAAATTCACTCTATAAGAAAAGGTATTCCTTACTATTTATTTGATATGATACGGTCACTTGCACCTTTTAGTGACGATGAGTGGGCAGGGTTTTTAGATATTTCATTAAAATCTCTACAGCGTTATCATAAAGACAGTACACATATATTTAAATCTTCACACACTGAAAAAATCCTAGAAATTGCTGAAGTGGTACATTTAGGTAATGATGTTTTCAATAATAAGGAGCGTTTTTATATATGGTGCACACGCATAAATCCGTCTTTAAATTATATGACACCACTAGATTTAATGAGTGACTCTTATGGTAAAGAGCTTGTAATGGACGAGCTGCACCGGATAGACCATGGTATTTTTGCATAATGCTGGTTTATAGACTTACTAAAGAACGCTACAGTTATGAGTTATCGGGATATGGTGCCTCATTAAGTACAACAAACCGCTGGAATCGCAAGGGCACAGAAATGGTTTACACGGCAACAAGTCGAGCACTCGCCATGGCTGAAATCATGCCACACCTGGCGTTAGATTTAATACCTATAGACTACGTGATGATGGTCTTACACATTCCAGACTCTATAAAATCAATAGAAATAACCATAGATTTAACAACTGCCAGTTTAGAACAAACACAACTGCTAGGTGAAGATTTTATCAGAAGGAACGAACACCTCACAGCTCGGGTTCCTAGTAAAGTGGTCATAGGTGATTTTAACTTATTGATTAATCCCAATCACGACGATTTTAATAAAATACATATAGATGACGTGCAGCCATTTCCGTTTGATTCGCGATTATTTAATCGTAAAAGTTAAGAATTTCACATTTTTTAGGATAATCCTTTTTATATCCCGATTTCAGAATTATGTTTGCACCACAATGAAAGTACAAAGCCTACATCACCATCTACATAATTCGCAACAGGCGTAGTATAGATGTATTGATGTAAATTCAACATATTTAAAACCCGTCTGTTTCAGGCGGGTTTTTTGATTTTTGCTTAGACTGAACCACGAGGCCACCTGAACGGACACAACAACACAAACATGAGTACAAACACAAATACAAAAACCTTGAATACAAAACCCACAGCCTTTAACGGTATTAGAATCGCAGTACAAAAATCAGG
Source organism: Nonlabens sp. (assembly GCA_030731685.1). Classification (GTDB taxonomy): domain Bacteria; phylum Bacteroidota; class Bacteroidia; order Flavobacteriales; family Flavobacteriaceae; genus Nonlabens. Next base: position 2,727 of record JANQTO010000004.1, on the reverse strand, counting down.
TCGTTTAAGTGACAAATCTTTGCAACTTCTCAAAGATTGCGGGATAAAATTTGATTTAAGCTCCCGCGTACTTTCGGTGCAGGCTAGAAATTTTCCAATGGAAATTCTATTTTTAAGAGATGACGACATACCACAATATGTAGCAAACGGCGTTGCAGACCTAGGTATTCTTGGATTAAACGAGGTAGAAGAAAAAGACCAAAACGTAAACGTCGTTAAGCAATTAGGTTTTGCAGGTTGCCGCGTGAGTCTAGCCGTTCAAAAAGATGTAGATTATCCAGGACTGGAATGGTTTAATGGTAAAAAAGTAGCGAGTAGCTACACAACTATCGTCAAAAAGTTCTTTGCAGCAAAAGGCATTAACGCAACCACCGAAGAGATAGGCGGCTCTGTGGAGATCGCCCCAGGAATAGGACTTGCAGACGCCATTTGTGATATCGTTTCTACAGGTTCTACCCTACTTATGAATGGTCTTAAAGAAGTAGAAACCGTTATGTACAGCGAGGCTGTACTTATTGCAAATCCTACATTAGACGATGCAAAAAAAGTACTGCTAGACAAATTAATGTTTCGTATAGAAGCAGTACAAAACGCTTCAAAAAACAAATACATTTTATTAAACGCACCTAACGATAAAATCGCACAAATATCTGCGCTTTTACCTGGTATGAAAAGTCCTACCGTATTACCACTTGCCGAAGAAGGTTGGTCTAGCCTACACAGTGTGATAGAAGAAAATGATTTTTGGAACGTGATAGACCAGCTTAAAGAGGCTGGCGCACAAGGTATTTTAGTAAGTCCCATAGAAAAATTAATAGCATAATGAACATTATCACTAATCCCGATAGCACGCAACAGCAGCAACTCTTGGAACGTCCACAGCAAGAACGTGCCCATGTAGATGCAGCTGTAAAGGACATTATTAAGGAAGTGCGCGATAATGGCGACCTAGCATTAATCAGCTATGCAGCGACATTTGATAAAGCAACGCTTACAAGCCTACAAGTTACCGATGCTGAAATCCAAGCTGCCGCAGCAACTGTACCTGCATACCTAAAAGCAGCGATTCATACGGCTTACGATAACATTTACAAATTTCACAAGGCCTGTTACACAATAGATTATCCCGTGGTTGAAACCATGCCAGGCATTACCTGCTGGAGAAAATCACTGCCTATTCAAAATGTAGGATTGTATATTCCTGGCGGTAGCGCACCCTTATTTTCTACCGTTTTAATGCTAGCAATACCTGCAAAAATCGCAGGGAATAAAAAAGTAGTGCTTTGCAGCCCGACAGACGCTAGCGGTAACATAAATCCTGTGGTTTTATACACTGCAAATCTTTGTGGGGTTAAAGAAATTTATAAAGCAGGTGGCGCACAAGCCATCGCTGCAATGACTTATGGCACATACAGTATACCTGCAGTAGATAAGATATTCGGTCCAGGAAACGCTTATGTTACACGTGCCAAAGAGCTTGCACAGCAACAAGGCGTCGCTATAGATATGCCTGCTGGTCCGTCAGAGGTTTTAATCATCGCAGACGAGACCGCAAATCCAGATTTTGTAGCTGCAGATTTGCTTGCGCAGGCCGAGCATGGTCCAGATTCTCAGGTTATTTTATTGACAGATTCGGCTGTACTAGCACAAGCGGTTAATGTAGCGCTGGATGTACAATTGAGTTCGCTTTCGCGAAAGCGAACTGCACAACAAGCCATAGAAAACAGTAAAACCATCGTGCTTAACGACATTGCAACTTGTATCGCTTGGTCTGATGTGTACGCACCAGAACATTTAATAATCAACACAGCAAATGCAGACGAAATTGCTAACCAAATTCAAATAGCAGGCTCCATATTTATAGGAGCATACACCTGTGAAAGTCTGGGAGATTATGCCAGCGGTACAAACCACACCTTACCTACTTATGGTTATGCGCGCAATTATAGCGGCGTGTCTGTAGATAGTTTTGTAAATAAAGTAACCTATCAAAAAGCGACCGCGCAAGGCATTCAAAACTTAGGCCCAGCAGTAGAAAAAATGGCTACAGCCGAAGGGCTGGATGCGCATAAAAATGCAGTATCAGTTAGGTTAAAGACATTAGAAATTAACGAATAAGCGATTCCGTCCTGCGACGGAATAACAACAGCAATATGAATTTCGATTTAAAAAATATAGTTCGTAAGAACATTTGGGACCTGCAGCCTTATTCCAGTGCACGCAGTGAGTTTGACTTATATGGTAATACCGATTCGGCTGCGCTGACTTTACTAGACGCAAATGAAAATCCTAACGACCCATCAATTCAGAATTCAGCATTCAGCATTCAGCATTTAAACAGGTATCCAGACCCATTACAATCTTCTATAAAAGAAGTACTTGCGAAACAAAAAGGAATCAATCCGAACCAAATTTTTGTGGGTAATGGCAGTGACGAGGCAATCGATTTACTATATCGCATTTTTTGTGAACCAGGAAAAGACAGCGCCATAACGTGCCCGCCTACTTATGGCATGTATGAAGTGAGTGCGGCGATAAATAATATCAAGGTGCTGGAAATACCACTAGTGAAAGACTTTTCTCTAGATTTAGAAGCGATTGCGCAACAAGTGCGCAATGACTCTTCGATTAAAATACTGTGGATTTGCTCGCCCAACAACCCAACAGGTAACTCACTCCTTAAAGCCGATTTAAAACACGACTGGCAAGCTGTGAATTATGTTAAAG
>JANQTO010000003.1:5082-8505 GCA_030731685.1 Nonlabens sp. | reverse complement strand
GCGGCTAAATCTGCATTTGTGCCTTTATCGCTTTCGCGAAAGCGTAACACAGCACTGCTTGCACCTGCAGTAGTTACGAAGAATGCCGCTTGACCTGGTTGAATGAATTTAGTATTTGCGCTCGCTGGAGATGTCGTCGCAGTTCCGCCACCGGCAAAACCGCTTACCGTTGCATATGCACCGCGTCCAGTTAAACCGCCTAGATTAGGGTCCCAATAATAAACGATGTTATTATTGATGTCTGATGAGTTTGCAAGGGCTAGTTCCATGTTAACAGGTGCTTGATAGGGATTACCTGCAAGTATGAATTGACTAGCACCTATCGTATAGGTTTTATCTGTATCACCAGTGACCAAAGAACCTGTGGCGCTAAGCGTTGTAGCATTGCCATTTACTGCGCTGGCGAGCCTACTAGGGTTTCTATCACCTCTTACAAAAAGTCTGTAACCTTGTATAGGAGCAAGTTCGTCACCCGATTGGTTCGTGCTGCTCACGGCAGTCCAAGTTTGTGCAGCATTGTTTGAAAATAGGAACAGAGAATTTGAACCTGAGGCAGTCTCATCAAACCCAGTTGCAGCATTTACAGTTCCAGCAGTTCCTACAGCACCAGTGATATGTGTTCCTCGGCCAGCTGTAAACGTGCCATTTGATTGCCAGTTTTCAAAAATAGTTCCTGTGCTCGCAACGGGTGATGCTACAAACCTATAGGCTCTACTTTCTGGATTACTGGTGGTTGCTGGAATAAATCGTTCGGCAGTAAAATCACCATTTAATGAGGCACCAGCACCCAATGGTGCCACGACCGCTGTATTTGTAGCAGTACTTTTCAGTACAACGCTATTATCGTTTTCAAAGGTTCCAGCAGCTACATTAAGCGTGGACAGTATATTTATGGTCGCGTTGTTTATAACATCTTCGCTGTTATTAACTGTCAAGTTTGAGACATTCATGGTTCCCATACCGTTAATGAGTTGTTCTTCACTACCTGAAAATATGAGTTGGTTTGCAGTGTGGTTAATAGAGCCATTTACATTTACAAATCCATTTACGTCTAGGTTTTCTGTTGCCGCAAGTGTCGCTCCTGTTGCAACATTTACGCTTCTAACGGTTGTTGTACTATTCAAAGATGCGCTTCCACTTATTACGTTTATATCGGCTAGGGTATTGGTCAATCCATTTGGGTTTGATGGAGTCCAAGCGTTATCGTAGGTATAGACTAAATCAAACAAATTTGCTGCGCCTGGGGTTCCTAAATCATCACCATAAGAGTTGATTGCCTGTGCCCATGAACTTGCTAAATCATTGGACGTACTTGAATAATAGGAAAGTCCTAATTCAAGACTTGATCCGCTACCTGAATTCAAAGCAGGAAAGCCTATACCGCTGAATCCAAAATCATATCTAACTGCATCCATCTCAAGACCAGAATTTGTTCTTAAAAGTATCCCGTCTAAATCGCCAGTGTTATTGAACGACGATTCATTATTAAATCTTGGGAATCCGTCGCCGGTACTGTTACCATATACATAAGCCGGTGTTGGAAGTCCTCCATTTTCAGCTGTTACTCCATTTGCTGCGAATAAAGCATAGGAGTTTGCAGGAATCACCACGCTTGTTGCAATGGTATGATTCCTGGAAGAACTTGAAACGTCCTCAAGAACCCAACCTTGCACGTCAATCGCTGCACTTGTCGTATTGTATAATTCAAAATATTCTGTGTCAGCTTCGCTTCCGTCAGGGTCAATCATTAATTCCGTAATTAGGATGTCGCCTGGATTTAAGACACCAGAACTGAAACCAAAATTAGCTGTGCCTGGCGTTCCTAAATAATTATTGCTGCCAACAGCACCAAAAATATTTGTACTAGCTGCCCAATTTGCAGCAGCATCGTTAGATGCCGCATTGATAGCGTTAGCGTTTAATTGATAGCTCACAGCTTCTGGAGTTCCCTGTGCTGGCCATGTAGGTAAACCTGAATATCCATAGCCGTAGTTGATTTCGTCGATGAGCAATCCGCCTGGGGTTCTCAAACCTGGACCATCCGCACTTGTTGAGTTTGGAGGTGTTCCACTATAGGTGCTTTCATTGTTCCAAGTAGGCCTTCCACTACTAGACGTTCCTGTAGGTGCGCCATAAACGTAGATGACATTTTGAAGAGCGACGGCCACTGTCGGGTCCACGTTATATGCAAGTACCGCATAGCTAAGTGCTGGAACAAGCACTGGATTTGCAGATGTAATAACGTGATTGCGACCACTTGAGGAGTTATCTACAATGGTCCACCCATTAATGTCTATAGCAGCATTGGTGATATTATACACTTCAAACCACTCACGGTCTTGTTCGTTTGAGCCTCTTGGGTCAATCATTATCTCCGTAATTACTATATCACCCACATTCTGTGCGAAGACAATCGTCGTGATAAAAAATGCGAGTAAGCTGTATAAATGTTTCATAGTATTACTTGATAATGGATGAATGCTGTTTTAAATATTTTATTTACGGTTATCCTGCAGGACTAAACTCGTCTGTAACGTCCACTGCACCAAATTCAGTTAGAACACGGTCAGTTACGATAAGCCAGTCAAAATTGAATTTTGTAGGTAACGTAGGTGTTGTACTTCCTGTAGTAGTGCGTATTTCAAAAACGTCAGAAGTTGTTTGGTTAGGTATGAAACCATTAAGACGAATAGCACATAATTGCCAGTTTGAACCTGTATTCGTAGTGGCGTTTTGCCATCTTCTTCTAAAAGCATTTGAAGTTCCACCGAAGTAAACAACCATCACTGGTTGTGTATTCTCTGTATTTAACCAGAAATGCATTACGGGTGTACCGCTATAATTACCTGGGGTAAGTATATTCACGTAAGCAGGGTTTGACGTTACCGTTTGAATTCTACTTCTTCCTATAGTGGAGCCGGTAGCGGTGGTCATCGTTAGCTCATAATGTGAATTCCCTGGGAACGGTGGTGGGTTAGTAGTGCTTAATATTTGTGTTGCACCTGGATCTACATTAGTTGATAAAGCAAACACAGATGCTGGGTCGTTGTCAAATTCAAAGAATGTTTCTAATTGGCCGTTTATGTATGGAATGTTAGAACGCGTTATCAAACCACCACCTTGGAAATCTAAATTGATTGTTACATAACCAGTTTGTATGGCTGCTGGCATCATAAAACGAACTTCATTAGGTGTTTGTGAAGTGAAAGTAACTGCATTACCGTCAACGTCTCCAGCTGTAATAAGGTTCATATCTTGACCTGATATTATTACTTCTTTATCGCGAGAGGTGATTGCCGGGAAACCACCTATGGTAGGTTGTGGTAAAACAACCTCAAAGTTTGTTGCTGCGTTTAAGCTAGCTGCTCCACTTGTGGTAAGGTATGTTAAGTCAACGGACACAAACCCAGGATTGTTAGGTAC
>JANQTO010000003.1:0-5072 GCA_030731685.1 Nonlabens sp. | reverse complement strand
CTACAAGTGCTTGTGATTCTTGAAACTCTATGGTTCCAGCAACACCACCAAAGTTAACGCCGGTTACTGATGTTAAATTAGTTCCTATGATGTTTACTAACGCATTAACATTAGCCTCATTAGGAAGAGCTGCGGTTACCGCAGGCACTGGATACGTTACCGTAAGCACGTCAGCGCTTATAGCTTCTTTGCCTTGTTCTGTAACAACCCTAATGTTTCCAGATACGGCATTGTTGGGAACTTGAATTTGCAAGCGTTGGCCAGTAATTCTAGAAGTGATTGTCGCTCTTACGTTACCTATGTACGCTTCAGTTGCAAAGTTTAGAAATGTTCCATCTATGTTAACCAGCGTGTTCACGGCTGCTGTTCCCGGGGAAAAGCCAGTAATGGTTGGCTGTTGTGCTTTGATTTGCTCAACTGTTTGGTCTATCTCCACATCTGCATCGCAAGCTACTATAGTAAGGGCCACGATAGATAGTACTGTTAGTATTCCAAATATTTTTTTCATGATTTACTATTTAGTCTTTTGTTATTAATCCTATATTTTTTTTGTCAGTTCCTGCACCTATGAGGTCCGAGCCCTCTTTTACTTTAAATGTATCTGTGCTTTCCCATTTAGGGTTGCTTCTTCCCAGATTTATTTCCTTAGCATTACCAGTAAGTTTTACTTTGCCACTGTTAAACACGTTGCTGTTTTCAATTTTTTGAGTGCTTCCCTGAAGATGTACGATACTTGTGGTCGACCTTGAGTTGTCTATAACCGTATTCTTAATATGCACATTTTGAATGCCATTAACTTTGATTATTCTACCTTTTTCAGAGTCGTCAACTCGGTAAAAGACGCAGTGGTCTATAAGTATATTGCCACCGCTAGTGCCTTGCTCTTCACCTGAACGCGTGTAGTTAATTGCAAATTCAGCAAAATCTGCAAAGGAGGAATTGTATATAATAATATGTTCTGCATTGTATTTACCTGCTGCATCTTTCTCATAAGAAAGATTCAATCCTCGATAGCTGTTCTTGAAAGATGAGTTCTTGATGGAAATCGTATCTGCCTTGGTGCCTGCATATGCTTTAAAAATAGCGCCGCCGTCTGTATTGCTAAAGTTTACAAAATCAACCTTTTCCAAGAAAACACTATACGTTTCAGTAGTAGGCTCGTTTGACGATGTGATGCCATACTTAATGGCGTCTTTTTTGCCAGCACCATCTATGTGAACGCCTGTGATGGAAAGTTTTTTTGCACCACTCATTCTAAAAATATATTGAGGCGATTCAGTAGCACTTTCACTTACTTTGATAAATGTCTTGTCAGTTCCAGCGCCTATAATAGTTAGATCATTACTTACTTTGCTTGCTTTACTGAGGTAATAAGTTCCAGCAGCAAGTCGCAAGGTTGTAGGAGCAGAGATGCCTCTAACCGCTTTATCTAACGTTCCTTCACCAGGGGCAACGTCTATGACCGTGGCTTCTACTTTTTGTTTTAGCGCTCTTAAATCTTCAATTTTCAAGAAACTAACTCCAGCTTCTGAACTTAACGCTAGTGCCGGCTTTAAATTTCCAGGAACTATTGCACCGGCTCTTATTTCTGAACGTAATGCTCCTGTTGCATCTATGCGCACTTTAGGACTCGTTGCTACGCCAGCAAGAACTGCATCACTTTCAGCTGACGGTATGTAAATACCATTTGCGGCTTCTAGTTTAATCTCTACGATGTCCACGCCAGGCATGCTGGATGTTAGGGTTGAGCTTATTTTATTGCCAGCCATGGAGATACCCTTAGTACTGCCAGCAGTAAAAAAAGCTTCACCACGATTTGAATTGTAGATTAAATTGTTTTCAAACTTGGTATTTACCGGCGCTGCGGTAGCTTCTTTTCTAGAGCCTACTGAAAATGCAACTGGACTGGAATCAATAACTAGATTGTTTTGGATGATACCATCTATAACTTGGTCATAGCCATTAAGCGGTGAGTCCGGTACACCCATCATTATAGATAAAGGTGCTCTATATTCTGTACCCGCGATACCTATGAGTATGTTATTGCGCACAATGTTCCCTTTATTAATCATGCGTATGCCGCCAGTTTCTGGAAGATTGTTGCCTATGATAACGTTACCTTCGACGAGATTGTAATCACCGTGTCTTAGGGTAATAGTTCCTTCGCTTTCTAGAATTAAGTTATTGCGTATGATGTTGTAAGCTGACTTTATAGAAATGATTTCAATCTCTCCACTGCACCTTTCGAAAAAATTATTTTCTACGAGCGTTTTAGATGATTGCTTAGAATAGTCAGAAGTTCCTATTCTTATCGTTTCTCCACCGTTAAATCCTAGCGGTAAGCGTTCTCCAAAATAATTATGGTCTATTCTATGGTTGTTGTCGATACTGTTTTCTAAACGCACGGCCAGTGCTGGCCCTTTGTTCAGTTTACCTAAAAGGCTACAGTGGTCTACTCTGTTATTTTTACCGTGTAAGGCAATGTAATAATTTGTGGTCTCTCTAGTATCAGGATTCACGTTAATAATCGCACAGTTAGTCAATCGTGTATTATTTGCCGGGGTTTCACTGTCTGCTTGAAATTTAACGACACTACTGGTGCCTACATTTCCGTTTTCAAACCACAGGCCGTGCACTTCGAGGTATTCTCCGCCTATTCTTAATGTGGAGCTACCTGTTAATTTTACTTTTCCTGGAGTTTGTGAACGTAAGATAATAGGCTTTTCTGCCGTTCCCGCAGCTTTGAACTTGATATCTACATCTTTCCACTCTTGGTTTGCCATTACTATAGTGTCACCAGGCTTGGCATTTTTTATGGCTTTAGCAAGTTGTACAATATCTGCAGCGGGTATGGTTTGCGCTTTCGCGAAAGCGAAACACATCAACAACCAAACAGCTATGTTCAAATTCATTTTCATTAATAGCCTATGTTTTGTGCTACGGATGGATTTAAATCAATCTCGTATTGCGGAATAGGAAGTAGGGTCTGGAACAACTGGATAGGCTGGGTAATGATTGCAGGTCTGGTTGGGTCATTGTATTGAAAGTCTGTTGCAAAGTGCTGATTCATGACGATAACTGCACGGCCTGTGCGCAGTAAGTCAAACCATCTATGGTTTTCAAATGCCAATTCTCTACGTCGCTCTTCTTCCAGTGCTAGTTTAAAGTCAAAGAATGACCCAGTCTGGCTGGAGTTAAGGTCTGGTTGCATGGCTCGCATTCTCACGCTGTTTACATATCCTATAGCTTCTGTTGTGGGTGCGCCGTTGTTTATGTTAATTGCCTCTGCAAGTAGTAATATAACGTCTGCATGACGGGAAATTACCCAATCGTTAGGAGCGTCGTCTACGTTAGAAAAAGTACTGCTATATTTAGTGATGAAGCGTTCCATATTTGTGTTGCCGCTATTATCAATCCATGATGTTGCAAAGTTCACGCGTGCTCTAGGGTCGTTTGATTCATAAATGGTCTCCATACCTTATGTAGGAACAATGAATTAAACGCCCCCACCCAAAACAACTGCGTTCTCGCTTTGAAGTGGTGAGAATAGATTTGCAAAAGGAGACCCAAGTCCTAACAACCCGGACTGGTAGCGTACTGCAAAAATAATCTCGTCATTGAACTCGTTATTAGGATTGAAAACATCTGCATAACTAGATAATAATCTCTTACCACTCATAGTTGCTACTTCTCTAAGAATAATTTCAGCTCTGACAGTGCTTGCAGCTGTCGCTTGCGTTAGCAATGCTTTTCCAAGTTCTGCACCAGCCGCCCATTTTGTAGCTCGGCCTATGTTTGTGTTGTCATAAGATTCTGGTAGGTTTGCATATGCAAACTCGAGGTCTTCTATAATGACTTCGTAAGCTTCTTCTATACTTTTACGTTCAAGATTTCTGGCCTGTGCTGCGTCAATAGGTTCAGTTACCACAAAAACGCCACCATATAAACGAGTTAGATTAAATAAAGAATGAGCTCTTAAAAAACGAGCCTCGCCTTCAAATTGTAATGCTGTTGTTGGGTCATCTACCACATCTAGATTTACCAGCACATTATTACAAAGTCCTATTGTCTTGTAACTAGCTCGCCAGTAGCTTGCTGTAAATTCGTTTAGGGAATTTGATACGAAACGGTCTAGTTGACGATAAGGGACGTTTGCGTTTACAGAGTTGTCAAAACTTAGTTGCGTATTATCGCTGCGTAACTCTGTCACAATCCATTCAAAGCGCTGTTTAAGGTGTAACGAGTTATAAATTCCTACCACAGCAAGGTTAACCTCCTGGGTGTTTGAATAAAATCCTTCAGCACCTATGTCTGATATGGGTTGTAGGTCTATAGCGTCTTCACAGGATTGAAAACCTACAATAATGGCTAGTAATGCTGTTATTCTGATTATATAATTCTTCATTATAGTGTGTATTAAAATGTGATTTCGATTCCTCCTGTTATTTGACGGCTCATTATTTCAGAACCTCGCTGGTAACCAGAAACTAGTGGTGAAGAGTACTGGCTGGTGGTACGCAATTCTTCTGGATTGTTACCTGTGTACCCATCAGCAAAGAAGTACAACAGATTCTGTCCAGATGCAAATACTCTAAATTTGTTGAGGCCTAGTGTTTTAGTGATTTTCTCATTGAATGTGTAACCGAAAACGGCTTCTCTAAGTGCCACATAGCTACCGTCTTGAATTAAGTAGTCTGTTGCTGTCCACTCACGACCGTTATTGTTAGTAGGTCTGCTTGCTGGAATATCTGGGTGTACCCAACGGTCTGTGACAAAATCACGTTGGATTTGTCTATTTTCTAGATAAAAACCATCACCATTATAAACCTCTGCACCTTGACTTCCTTGTACTAAGAAGAATAGGTCAAAACCTGCATACTTGAATGTATTGCTTATACCCCAAGTGAAATCTGGGAACGGGCTTCCTACAGTGGTTCTATCTGCAGCGGTTATGACTCCATCACGATTTATATCGGCAACTCGTAATCCTCCAGGTGCATCCTCAGCAGAGCTTGCGTTCAGAGGGTCATCGATTTCAGCTTGAGACTGCCAAATTCCTATGGTGCGGTAAC
>JANQTO010000002.1 GCA_030731685.1 Nonlabens sp. | reverse complement strand
AGATTGCACTCCAGCAACCACTAGAATTATGCAATTTATACGACCTAAACACAATCCGACCATTACGACCACGCGAGATATCACCGGCGCGCAAAACGATGCCATTTTTGAACTTGCGCATCAAAATCCAGAAAAAAAGGTGTTTTGGTATATAGATTCTGAATTTCTAGGAGAAACCAGAACATTTCACGAAAAAACCATCGCAGGTAAAAAAGGCAAACGCCTCATTACTGCGGTAGATGAAGACGGGAATACGGCAAAGATTTATGTGGTGTTTGAGTAGCTGCAGCTACCATTCACAAAACGGCTTCTCACTTAAATAGCTATTGTAATACCGCTTATCGCCAGTAACCTCTTCACCCAGCCAGTCTGGTTTTGAGAATACTTGCGATTCATGTTCCAGTTCCAGTTCGGCAAGTAGCAGGCCGTCATTTGCGCCATGAAAAATATCTACTTCGTAATCCAGTCCTTCAACGTTTATTACATATCGCGTTTTGTCAATAGCGCCTGGCAATGCAAGTTTTAGTAGCGATTCAGCTTCAGCAACTGGAATTTCCTTTTCCCATTCATAGCGAGATAGTCCGCTGTCGTTAGACTTTCCTTTGATGGTAATAGTTCCTACATCGCCTTGTACTCGTACACGTACCGTGCGGTTTGGGTCAGTCGTGAGGTAACCTTGTGTGATGCGATTGCCATTGTGCGATTGCAAAAAAGAGCGGTCTTTAAGTAAAAATTTGCGTTCTATTTCTATCATGGTTATTGTGAATCGTTATTCATTTGAGCGGCAATGGTTTTGAGCACGTCGCTTTCAATTCTACAGTCTCGATAACCATGAATAGCTACATAAATCATAGCGGCAGCAATAGTTTCAGGTTCAATGGTGCGGTATTTTTTTAATGGGCCTAAAAGCAATGGATCTATAACACGCTGCACCTTCACCCAAAATCGTTCAAACGGCCTCGCCTCTTCCCTATCGCCGCCTATGAGTGCCGGCTGCACAAAATAAGTCTCCTTAAAACCTAGGGCCTCAATATCACGCTCCATCAATCCCTTGCCGCGATTATACAAAAACCTACTATTGGGGTCTGCACCCAGAGCTGATACTGCGATAACTGACGAAAATCCATTATCCTTTGCTTCTTTTGCCACCGTAAGCGGCAGTTCATGCTCTATGCGCAGGTAATCGTCATCATCGGGTGTTTTTGCCTTGGTTGTTCCGGTGCAAATAAATAAATGGCTTCCTTGAAGCACCTCATTATACGTTTCAGGATTGAACAAATCTACCTCGTAGCCTGTATGTTTGGGGTGGTTGTTTGTGATACGCTTTCGCGAAAGCGTAATGACACTAGAAACCTGCTCCGTAGCAAGCAGTTGTGTTAATAAATGACTTCCTGTAAGTCCCGTTGCTCCGATAATGACCGCTTTCATAAATACCAAGGTTTATGGTTAAATATAGTCTAGTTTTAACGTTGTGAAAAATTATCCTGCGATTAAAGCCTGTATTTTTGAAACGTGGAATTTCTCGATAAGCGTAAGATTATACATATAGACATGGACGCGTTTTATGCGTCTGTGGAGCAGCGTGATTTTCCCGAGTTGCGCGGTAAGCCCATTGCCGTGGGCGGCAGCAGCGAGCGTGGTGTGGTCGCGGCCGCCAGTTACGAAGCTCGCAAATATGGCGTACGCAGCGCTATGCCCAGTATTACCGCAAAACGACTGTGCCCA
>JANQTO010000001.1 GCA_030731685.1 Nonlabens sp. | reverse complement strand
TACGTACGCACAACGAGCATTTGTTTTTAGTGGATGAGAATAATGGTATCATCTTAGAGAGCGGTTTTGCAAATAACACTCTTTTCAGCACCTATGAGGTCATGGGCAATTTGCTAAACTCTACCGAGAAATTTTACGAAGACCGCATGGAATTCACTATTACCATGGCACGTGAACAAGACACGAGTATTACAGGAACTAAAGAAAGTGCTATCGTTAAGAACTATCCTATATCAATTATGCAAACCGCAACTTTAATCAAAGAGAAGAAATCGGTTGTAAAGTAACTAACTATTTCGTGTCAATAATAATTGTAAATTTTCCGCTTTCGCGAAAGCGAGATTCTTCACATCACATGGTTTTAAAAAATAAAAGAGCCCGTTATTACAACGGGCTCTTTCTTTATAATTTGTGAATTACTACGCATTCATCGCGGCTTCTACACCAGCGCTCAAACGCTTGTAAACGCCACCTTCTAAGCGGTCACGGATAGCCGAGAATGCATCTAGTGTCTCATTAATATCGTCAATAGTATGTGTAGCTGTAGGAATTAAACGTAATAAAATAAGTCCCTTAGGAATTACTGGATATACCACGATACTACAGAAAATCCCATAATTCTCACGTAAGTCCTTCACAAGAGCCATTGCTTCTGGAATACTACCTTTAAGATATACTGGTGTTACACAAGATTGTGTAGTACCTAAATCAAAACCGCGGCTGCGTAGCCCATCTTGTAAATTATTTACGTTTTCCCAAAGCTTGTTCTTAAGCTCAGGCATCGAACGTAACATATCTAAACGCTTTAAAGCTCCTACTACAAGCTGCATTTGCAAAGATTTTGCAAACATTTGAGAACGTAGATTATATTTCAAGTAATCCATAATTTCCTTATCAGCAGCAATAAATGCTCCTGTACTAGCAAGTGATTTTGCAAATGTTGCAAAGTACACATCTATCTGGTCTTGAACACCTTGTTCCTCGCCTGCTCCAGCACCCGTTTTACCTAGTGTACCGAAACCGTGAGCATCGTCCACAAAAAGACGGAACTTATATTTCTCTTTAAGAGCTACAATTTCTTTGAGCCTACCTTGTTCTCCACGCATTCCAAAAACACCTTCAGAGATAAGTAAGATACCGCCGCCGGTTTGCTCAGCAAGCTTAGTAGCGCGCTGTAAGTTCTTTTCTATACTTTCTAAATCGTTATGCTTGTAGGTGAAACGCTTTCCATGGTGCAACCGCACGCCGTCGATAATACATGCGTGAGCGTCAACGTCGTAAACGATAACATCGTCCTTAGCCACAAGTGCATCGATGGTAGAAACACAACCCTGATAACCAAAGTTTAACAGGTATGCCGCTTCTTTATTTACAAATGCTGCAAGTTCTTGCTCCAGCTGCTCATGCAAGTCTGTATGTCCTGACATCATTCTAGCACCCATAGGGTAAGCACTGCCATATGTGGCAGCAGCCTCAGCATCTACTTTACGAACTTCTGGATGGTTTGCGAGGCCTAGATAATCGTTAATACTCCACGTAATAACATCTTTACCTTTAAACTTCATGCGGTTAGATATAGGCCCTTCTAGTTTAGGGAATACAAAATAACCTTCGGCAACAGAAGCCCACTTAGCTAATGGCCCTTTGTCTCTATATATTTTATCAAATAAGTCGTTCATAGGATTGTTTATGAAAAACAAAGGTACAAATTATTGGTGATTAACTATTGAATCACAAAGGAATTGCCTTACAATGGCTTTAAAATTAACAGTTACGAGGATAGAATTCTTAGCGCAAACGTTATAAATAAAAAAAGCCAGCAAAAGCTGGCCTTAAATTGTTACGTTTATTTATTTGATATACTCGATATGTTGCTCACTTGCCGTGGAAACACTATCAAAAAAACCTTGCTCTTCCATCCATTTATCGTTGTAGATTTTACTCATATAACGCGATCCATGGTCAGGGAAAATGACGACAACATTTGAATTTTCATCAAATGTACCTTTGTCTGCAAGCTGTTTTACAGCTTGAAGCGCTGCACCACTGGTGTAGCCTACAAATATCCCTTCATTTTGTGAGATTTTACGTGCCATGTGGGCTGCATCTTCATCCTTTACCTTGGTAAATGAATCGATAGCGTCAAAGTCGGTTGCTGTAGGAATTAAGTTTTTACCTAAACCTTCTATGCGATACGGATAAATTTCGGCAGCGTCAAATTCTTTGGTCTCGTGGTATTTTTGAAGTACACTACCGTAAGCATCAACGCCTAGAATTTGGATATTGGGGTTTTGCTCTTTAAGAAAACGAGCAGTTCCTGAAATTGTTCCACCGGTACCACTACAGGCTACTAAGTGTGTTATCTCACCTGCCGTCTGATTCCATATTTCTGGACCAGTACTTAAATAATGTGCTTCAGTATTTAAGTCATTGAAGTACTGATTAATATAAATACTGTCTTTAATTTCTTCATGTAGTCGTTTTGCAACTTCATAATAACTTCTTGGGTCGTCTGCATCTACGTTTGCTGGACAAACGTACACTTTTGCACCCATAGATTTAAGCATGTCTATCTTGTCAGCACTAGATTTAGAGCTCACTGCAAGTATGCACTCGTATCCTTTAATGCGACTTACCATAGCTATACTAAAACCCGTGTTTCCAGAAGTGGTCTCTATAATAGTATCTCCTGGTTTAAGAAGACCTTTACGCTCTGCGGCTTCAATGATATGAAGGGCAATCCTATCTTTAGATGAATGTCCTGGATTGAAGGACTCTACTTTTGCATAAAAGTTGCCAGGGAAGTTAGCGACTTTGTTAGATAACTTAATTAGTGGAGTTTCTCCTATTAATTGTAAGATGTTATCGTATGCCTTTATGTTTTCGCTCATAGGAGGTTTTTAATTCCACAGCCTTTTGAAGACTTTGAAACGGGACAAAGTTACAAAAAATATACTATTGGTGGATATTCTCTAAATCTAATAAGAATGCGTACTCTATCGCTACTTCGCGCAAGCTATCGTAACGTCCCGAAGCACCGCTGTGTCCACTTTTCATATCTGTTTTAAATAAAACAACAGTATCGTTAGTCTTTAAAGTTCTTAATCTCGCAACCCATTTTGCTGGTTCCCAGTATTGCACTTGGGAATCGTGATAACCCGTTGTAACCAAAAGGTTGGGATAATCTTGTTCTAGAACTTGGTCATATGGTGAGTAACTTAGCATATAGTCATAACTATCTTTGATATTGGGATTTCCCCATTCATCGTACTCACCTGTCGTAAGTGGTATGGTGTCATCGAGCATTGTCGTGACCACATCTACAAATGGAACCGCAGCCATGATTCCATTATAAAGGTGTGGTGCCATATTCATAACTGCGCCCATGAGCAAACCTCCAGCTGAACCACCAGCTGCATATAAATGCTTTGCACTCGTATAACCTTGCGCTATCAAAAACTCACTTACTGCTATAAAGTCTGTAAAAGTATTTCTTTTTTGAAACATCTTTCCTGTCTCATACCATGTCCTACCTAAATACTCTCCACCGCGTATGTGTGCGATAACAAAAATAAAACCCCTATCCAGAAGACTTAATCTGGACACAGAAAAATAAGGATCTATCGTATGACCATAGCTACCGTATCCATATTGTAACAGTGGATTTCCTCCATCTTTCTTAAGATCTTTGCGGTAAACGATGCTCATAGGAATTTTAACACCATCGCTCGCCGTAGCCCATAATCGCTCAGACGTATAGTTTGACGGATTAAAATTAGGGTCAGTTACTTCTTGTGTCTTAAGAATTTTACTTGTACGCTCTACCATATCAAACTCTATAACAGACGCTGGCATTGTAAGAGATTGGTATTGATAACGTAGCTTAACAGTGTTAAACTGATAGTTGCCACCCGTGTACGCAGTAAACGTTTCGTTTTCAAAAGGTAAAAAATAATCAACCGTATTATCCCAAGCCTTGATGCGGATTCTATTAAGACCATTAAAACGGTCAGTGATAACCATAAATTTTTCAAAAATATCCAATCCTTCTATAAGTGATGCTGGATTATGAGGTATCACATCTTCCCAGTTTGCTGCTTGCGTTGCGGTTACAAGCGTGCGCATCACCTTAAAATTAGTGGCGTCGTCCTTATTTGTTAAAATGTAAAAATGGTCCTTGTAGTGAGAAACATTATATTCTAACTCATCTGTACGTTTCTGTAATATCTTGAATGGCTCGTTTGCGTGGTTAGCATCTATAAATCTAACTTCATCATTTAGCGTACTAGACGATTGAATCATGATATACTGGTCAGACATTGTCTTAAATACATGACAATTATAAATTTCATCGTGTTCCTCGTAAACCAATTCATTTTTTGAAGAATCCTGACCTAATACGTATTTAAATATTTTGTTAGCACGAAGCGTTTTCTCGTCCTGGCGCGTGAAAAATAATGTTTTGTTATCATTTGCCCACACAGAACCACCTGTAGTATTTGAAACCGACTGTGCAAAAATGCTATGCGTATTCAAATCCTTTATATATATAGTATACTGTCTGCGACCAGTAGTGTCAATACCGTAAGCTATAAGGTTATTATCCTGAGAAACGTTCATGCCGCTCAATTTGTAAAAGTCATGACCGGTGGCCATTTCATTTACGTTAAATAACAACTCTTCTACTGCATTAGGCTCATCTTTTCTCCTATAATAATAAGGATACGAATCACCCTTTTTCATTTTACTAAAATACCAGTAGCCGTTTATAAGCGCAGGAACTGACTCATCATCTTCCTTAATTCTTCCCTTAATTTCCTGAAAAAGTTTTTCCTTTAGCTCTGCCGTGTGGGCCGTGGATTGCTCGTAATATTCATTTTCCTCTTCAAGATAGCTTATGACCTCAGGAGCATCACGCTGCGACATCCAGTGGTAAGGGTCTATCCTTTTGTGTCCATGCTTTTCATGTACGTGGTTAATCAATTTTGCTTTAGGCTGCGGCAAGCTATTTTTAATGCTCATATAGTATTTAAAAGTGCTGCAAGATATAAAACAGAAGTACGATTTCAGTAGTGCATATAATTGGTTTATTTTTGTGTTATAAACAAAATCGAGACTATGTTTGGAGATTTAATGGGTAAATTACAGGAAACTCAAGAAAAAGTTGCGGCTACAAAATTGCGTATGGAAACCGTACTTATTGACGAGGCATCGAGCGATGGTCTCCTTAAGGTAACCGTTACCGCAAGTAGAAAAATCAAGAATCTGGAGATTGCAGACAGCCTGCTTGAAGATAAAGAGCAGTTAGAGGACTACCTGTTGCTTGTGGTGAATAACGCTTTCGCGAAAGCGGAACAAATCTACGACACAGAGCTAGCAGCAGTAGCAAAACAAGGCATGCCCAACATTCCAGGAATGGATATGTTTAAGTAATCAAGCCAAAGTTTAAAAGTAAAAAGCCCGAATTATAGCGCCTTAATAATGGCCTTCATAAGTTCGTGCTGCGCCTGTGTGTAATCTAAATGGGTCACTAACCTCAGTTTGCCCTGACCCATATTACTTATAATCACTTTTTCAGATTCAAAATGTTTCATTGCAGCTTGCTCGTCGTGAACTTCAAATATGACAATATTGGTCTCTATAGGTTCTACTTTTTTAACGGCGTTGCTGGCAGCTAACCAGTTACCCAGTTCTTGGGCTTTTAAATGGTCATGAACAAGTAAATCCAAATTGTTATCAAGTGCGTAAAGCGCGGCGGCCGCCATAAAACCTACCTGACGCATACCACCGCCCAAAACCTTGCGCACCCTAATCGCATTTTTCATGAGGTCCGATTTCCCTACCAGCACCGTACCCATGGGAGTTCCCATACCTTTTGAGAAACAAACAGAAATAGTATCGAATATGGAACTATAATCTTTTGGATTTTGACCAGTTGCAACTAGTGCGTTCCACAATCTTGCACCGTCTAGGTGCATTCCTAAATTGTGTGCTCTAGCCACATCGCTTATTTCGCGCATCGATTCTAAGCTATAGCAAGCGCCGCCGCCTTTATTTGTAGTGTTTTCTAGGCAAACAAGACTTGTCAATGGGCTATGATAAAAATCTGGCGGATTAATCGATGATTCAACCTGTGCAGCGGTTACCATACCTCGATTGCCATCTATAAGCTTACAACTTACACCGCTATTAAAGGAAACGCCACCACCTTCATAATTATAGACGTGTGCATACTTGTCTGCAATGAGCTGCTCCCCTGGCTGGGTATGCAATTTAATAGCTGCCTGATTTGCCATAGTTCCTGTAGGGAAAAAGAGCGCCTCGTCCATGTCAAACATAGCAGCTACCCTTTTTTCCAGTTCGTTCACGCTCGGGTCTTCCTTATAAACGTCGTCACCTACGGGAGCATGCATTATAGCATCGAGCATTCCTGCGCTGGGTTTAGTAACTGTATCACTTCTTAAATCTATCATGTATCTGAATCTATGGGCTTGCAACTATATAATTAGCGAGCTTAACTTTGAGCTTATAAAAATAATGAGATAATAGCCAACTCACGAGCTGAACCGCCTTAAATTATTGGCTTTAAAAGATTATTTTTGCGACTCACAAAAACTTCTATGATCACTACAGATCAACTTTCTAAAATTGAAACCCTACTTGCAGAACTTAAGGTGTACCTGCAAATAGACCATAAGCTTGTTGAGATTTCAAATTTAGAGGAGAAGACATTTTCTCCTGACTTTTGGGACGATGCAAAAGCAGCGCAGCTACTCATGAAAGAACTGCGCAACAAAAAACAATGGACTGATGATTATGCCAAAGCCGTAAACTGGACAGAAGAGCTTGAACTACTGGTTGAATTCTATAAAGACGGTGATGCTACGGAGCAAGAAGTTGACCAAAAGTATGAAGATATAACTGCACTCATAGAAAAGCTGGAATTTAAAAATATGCTTTCTAACGAAGGCGACGACCTGAGCGCGGTACTCCAAATTACAGCAGGTGCTGGTGGTACAGAATCTTGCGACTGGGCTGCAATGCTCATGCGCATGTATATGATGTGGGCCGAGAAAAATGGCTATAAAGTCAAAGAACTAAATTACCAGGCAGGCGATGTGGCAGGTGTAAAAACGGTTACCTTAGAACTAGAAGGCGATTATGCTTATGGCTGGTTAAAGAGTGAAAATGGTGTTCACAGACTCGTGCGTATTTCTCCATTTGATAGCAACGCAAAGCGTCACACCAGCTTTGCCAGCGTTTATGTGTACCCTTTAACCGATGACAGTATAGAAATAGAAATTAATCCAGCAGATATTTCTTGGGACTTTGCACGTTCCAGTGGTGCTGGTGGTCAAAACGTAAATAAAGTAGAGACAAAAGCTATTCTTACGCACCATCCGTCAGGAATAATTATTCATAATTCAGAGACCCGTTCGCAATTAGATAATCGTGAAAAAGCAATGCAAATGCTTAAATCGCAACTTTATGAAATTGAGTTGCAAAAACAAAATGCTGCGCGCGATGAAATAGAAGCTGGAAAAATGAAAATAGAATGGGGTTCACAAATACGTAATTACGTACTTCACCCTTATAAACTGATTAAGGACGTGCGCACTGCACACGAAACCGGCAATACTGAAGCAGTACTAAATGGTGACTTAGATGGATTTCTTAAAGCCTATCTTATGGCGAGCGGTCAAGAAGCGCCGTCTGACGAGTTATAGTTTAACGTAACTTTAGCAATTGTACATTGAACCTATGGATAGGTTTGTAGTCTTAAAAGATATCAAACCCGTACAATGACTAAATTATTTTTTACCCTAGTAGTTCTTTTCTCTATTTCAAGTTTCGCACAACAAGTTACTGTATCCGGTAAACTTGTAGATAAAGACTCTGGTGCTCCGCTTGAATTTGCAACCGTATCGTTTATTAGTAACGACGCTTCCGTTTCCGCCCAAGGAGGCGTTACAGATTTAGATGGTAATTATTCCATTCTAATATCTCCTGGTACCTATAAAGTGAAGTTTGAATACATCACTTTTAAAACTGTAGAAAAGCTTAATCAAGTAATAAATGAAAACAAGGATTATGGCACTATCTCTCTTACTGTAGATGTAGCTGTTTTAGATGCAGCCGTTGTAATTGCTGAGAAGACAACCGTGGACATAAGACTGGACAAGAAAATTTACAACGTCGGTAAAGATCTTACCGTGCGCGGTGGTACTGCCAGTGATGTTCTTAATAATGTACCGTCAGTAAGCGTAGATGTGGAAGGTAATGTTGCATTAAGAGGAAATGATAACGTACGAATATTGATAGACGGTCGCCCCAGCGCCCTGGTAGGTTTCAATGGTGCTGATGCGTTAAGACAAATTCCTGCAGAGGCCATTGAAAAAATAGAAGTAATCACCTCACCAAGTGCACGCTATGACGCGGAAGGTACAGCTGGTATTTTAAACATAATCTTACGTAAAGAAAAACTGAGAGGTTTTAATGGTTCATTACAATTGAATGGTGGTATCCCAGCAACAGCAGGAAC